>JBAUWG010000107.1:0-3116 GCA_049583675.1 Desulfobacterales bacterium
GATATGATCGCTCGAAAATACCATCTCAAGCGCTTTTATGCAGTCCCGTGTCGTGCGATGCAAGCCGTTTCCGAATACCACGCCGGGATCCAGCAGGATGGTAAGCGCTTCAGGGCATCGGTTCTTTTTCTTCTCGTTTCTTTGCCAGGGGGGTACAACATGAAACCGGCCGACGCTAAATGGCTCGATCTTACCTCCTTGCCATTGGTCGTAAGTCATGTGAAATTCTTCAAGAAAGACCAATTCAGGGTTTGAATGCAGTATGCCTTCGACTTTATCCGAAGAGGGCTTTGAGAAAAAAAGAAAAGAATATTCATTCTCCTGCCAGTTGCCGATAAAAGCACTCCCGAATACCGGATTGATGGGCTTCGGTCGTCCTTTAAGATAGTAAATATAAAGATCACTATAAGGATTTTCTAACGATTCTTCCGGATCTTTATCGGTGCGAATGAGTTTATTTATCTTCAGAATAAGAATTCCTGTACCAGTCCAGGGGGTCCAGTAATGAATATCCCATGTTCTTGAGTTTCGTTTTCAACGGGCCGATATTTTGAGTTAAGAGATACGGAAACACTGCACGCTTTCCTTCTTCCCAGTATCTGGATACTAGAATACTTCCGAATGAAATCTTTTCTTCCGATACGGCATCGACAATTTTTTTCATTTGACCGATTTTATCTTCCACCAATAAGCATAATAATGTTCCGGGATCTTCGAGCCCCAGGACATTGATAAATTCTCGAAAAAGGTCTCGGGTAGTAATTATGCCGATAAGTTTTCCTTGATGATCGACAACGGGAAGTGATCCAAAACGCTTTTTCTGCAATAAGATCAGTGCATCTTGAATGGTGTCTAAAGGAGAAATGGATACCGGATTTTTTGTCATAATCCCATTTATTTTACTTGATGTTATTTTTTCCATGTTGTCTTTTTGGGTCAACCGAGAAGAGGGCAGGGCGCTCCTGATGTCTCGATCCGTGACGATTCCGATGAGCAGATTATTCTCTTCGACAACAGGAAGGTGCCGGATGTGATGCTCGGCCATTTTTTCCTGCGCGGCAGAGATATCAGCACTTTTGTCGATGGTGACAACATTTCTGGTCATTACTTTGCTGATAAACATTTATGCCTCCCATGGGTAGAAGTGGTTTCAAAACCTCCCCTCGGGCTCAATCTCTGTCTTGGACCGAGCCGTCCAATCCTCGAAATATTCACGTTAGCCTTTGCTTACAAGATCCCGCAGGCTTAACTGCGAAAGTTTCATAAAATCGTTACACGATTTTATTGGTTCAATAAAATATTGACATGGTTTGCCGCCAGCTCCGGAAGGCGTTCGAGGCAGTATCCCCCTTCCAATACCGAAATCACCCTTCCGTCGGCGTAAAGTTCGGCCAGGGCGACAATCCTTTCCATTATCTTTGAATATCCATTGGTTGAGAGCGTTATGTCGGACATGTCATCATCGATATGGGCATCAAATCCCGTTGATACCAGGATTACCTCAGGACTGAAAGCCTCTATAACCGGAAGAAGGTCTCTTTGAATCAGCCCCAGATACTCCTTGTCTCCATGACCCGGCAAGATTGGGTAATTCCGTGTTGTTCCGGTGCCCGGGCCGTTTCCGTTTTCAAAAGCCCGTCCGGTTCCGGGAAACGCAAATGTCGGATGCTGGTGGATGGAGTAGTAGAATATTCCCGGATCCTCTTCGAACGCGTGTTGCGTGCCGTTGCCGTGATGAACGTCAATATCCACGATGGCAATCCTTTTTATACCCCATTCTATTTGAAGATACTTGGCGGCAATGGCAATATTGTTGAAATAGCAAAATCCCATGGCCAAGTCATGTTCCGCATGATGTCCGGGAGGCCTGACCGCACAAAATGCATTGTCGATATCACCCGACATGACCGCTTGGACGACTTTGATGACACCCCCCACGGCCAGGACGGCAGTCTCAAACGTTTTAGCACACATCTGGTTGTCCGGGTAATCAAATACGGTAACGCCTGAATGGCATGAAGTTTCGAATCGGTTGATGTAGCCTCTCGAATGGATGGTTTCGATCCATTTCAGATCCACCGGATCGGCGTGAATTAACATAAGCTTGGAAAGGAGGCCGGCGTCTTTTATTCCCCGATAAATCGCCTTCAGTCGTTCCGGTTTCTCGGGATGATTGGGGCCTGTATCATGAAGCAAATATCTTTCATCGTAAAGAAAGCCTGTTTTTTTCATATTTTTACAAAATAAACTAGTCAATTATTTTATCAAAGATTTCAAACGCCGTCTTAACCGCAGAGTTTTCTTCCGGGATTTCAATAGTGGGACGCCCGTTCAGGTCATATTCATACACATCATTATCTTCGGGGATGGTCCCGGCCAGTTCCAGGCCGTTTTCCTTAATGAAGTTTAAAACCTCATCAGATGGAGCGTCTTTAACCTGATTGATGATGAGATAGCTTTTGGAAACGCCGATATTAAGGTTTTTTGCCAGGTCATTTATGCGAACGGCTGCCTGAAGCCCGCGGCGGGACGTGTCTGAAATGATCAGCAAAATGTCGACATTACTGGTGGTCAGCCGGCTGATATGTTCCATTCCCGCCTCATTGTCCATCACGATATAGGGATAATTCCCGGTCAATTTTTCTAAAAATCCTGTTAGAAGCGTGTTTGCCGCACAATAGCATCCCGGACCTTCGGGTTGGCCCATGACGACGAGGTCGAACCCATCATCTTCGACTACCGCCTGCTGCAGTTTCATATTCATGAAAACATCCTTGGTCATCCCGCTGGGGACAATCCCTTTTTTCATCTCTTCGCGAGCGTTACCGATCGTATCGTTGACGATAAGACCGCAGACCTCATTTAGATTGGCGTTACTGTCGGCATCCACTGCAAGGATGGGGATTTTTTCCATCTTGACAAGATATTTGATGAGCAGTCCCGCGACGGTTGTTTTCCCGGTTCCCCCTTTGCCGGCAAGCGCAATTGAAAAAGACATATGAGTTAATTTCCTTTCGACACGGTTAATAGTTATTGCTTTAAAAATCCAAAGCGTAAAGTTGTTGTTTTGAACCTATAACAATTTGTACGCTTTAAAGCAAGCCGAAGGAGATCGT
>JBAUWG010000108.1:0-3595 GCA_049583675.1 Desulfobacterales bacterium
GGATGACAAAGCAGTCGGCGAAAATAAGGTCAAACCTGCCGCGGGAAATAAAAAGGATAAAAAAGAAAATGTACTCGAGACGGCCGATAAAAAGACCGAGGCCGAGCTTGCGAAAATAAAAGGTCAAAATCAGGTCATCTCCAGGGGAAAGCCCAGTAAAATCTTTTTGATGGCCGCACCGGATATGCTGAAAAATAATGTCCTGGACCCCGAAGGCGACAGCCCCAATGACCTGTTTATTTTGAACACCATAGATGCCTTGAACAATCGGGAAGACATTGCCAGTATGAGAAGTAAGGTACTCAATTTTAACCCGCTTCATGATACCGGCTCGCTGACAAAAACATTTGTCAAAAGCTTTAATATCGCCGGGCTTCCCATACTGGTGGTTTTTTTAGGTCTTTTGGTATGGCTGAAGCGTCATTCCAGAAGAAAAAGAATACAGATGATGTTTCAAAAATAAAAAGAGGTGAATATGAAGCTGAAAAAAGAATATTTCATTCTGGCCGCCGTCATAGCCGCACTGGTCCTGTATCTTGCTTTACACCGTTCAAACAGAACAAATTATCAGCTTCCGGAACTTCCTGCAGTTTCCGAGAAACAAATCTCGAAACTTGAAATCACAACCGCCGGGGAATCCATTGTCTTAAGCAAAAAAGACGATGCGTGGTCCATCGAACCCAAAGGATATCCTGCGGATCCCGAAAAGGTCAAAAGTATGTTGGGCGTCATCGGAACACTGAAATTGACCGCGCTGGTATCGGAATCGAAAAATTATGTCCGTTATGATTTGGGCAACGAAAAAAAAATCCATGTGAAGGCCTGGCAGGGAAATACTCTGGTCCGTGATTTTGATATCGGCAAAACAGCACCGACGTTTCAACACACCTTTGTTAAACTCGCAGGCGATCCCAACGTATATCATGCCAGAGAAGACTTCAGACGAAAATTCGTCCAGAGCATCAGTGATTTGCGAAACAAAATCGTGCTGTCCTATGCGCTAAACAGCATTGAAGAGATAACCCTTGTACATGATCAAGAGACAGCTTCTTTTCATCGAAAAGAAATCCCTGAAACCGCTCCCGCTAAAAAAGAAACAGCGGCCAAAGCCGCCAAAGAACCGAAAACCAAAACCGTGTGGGAGGACGCGACAGGCCGGAACGCGGCCCCCTCCAAGATCAGCAGTCTGTTACGTTTTTTAAATCATATAGAGTGTGAGAAGTATATTGAGGGCGCCAAAAAGGAAGATTTTAAAAATCCGATCTATACAGTGAGCCTGAAGGGTGAAAAAGACTATTCCTTATCGATATTTGCCCAAAAAGATAAAAAGGACAATAACTATGCGGCGGTCTCTTCAGGAAATAATTATCCGTTTTTTCTGTCCGCCTCACAGGTGGACGGCATCAAATCAAAAGTCGACGACTTGCTGAAAGCAAAAGAAAAATAAGCTTATTTGAATTTGACTTATCTAATAGGTGCATTACAATAACGACATGCTGGAATGTTAATGCTTTACTCCCATAAAAGAAAGGAGTGTGCGATCATGTATGACAAAAATGCATTGTGCGATAAAATCAGAGAATTGTACCCGGACATCGGCGAGTGCGGCATCGATATTAACGTCGAGTATGACAACGATCAAAAAACATGGACAGTCCAGTTGAAAAAGGATCATATCAAGTTAAAAACCTTTCTGGAAGACCAGGATGCGGACCTGTGCATGGACGGGAAGCAGTGTGTCAGCCTGGGGCTTGAAATTGCCCAGCTCAAAAGCACCATCTCACAGATTTAAGGCGTCCAATCGTTACTGCTTTTAATGGGAGCCCCTTCTTATTCCTGATGACGCGGCGTCAGGGGTGAACTTTTAGAGGATACAGGTTTTTTCTTAATTCAAGCCAGTCCTGAATTTCAAAAATGGTTCGGGCCAGATCGTAGCGTCCCTGGGCAAACACGCCGTAATCGCCGCCACATCCCATGGCGGTTGCGAAACGGATATGATTGCCGTATATCAGCCAGGTCTTGCTCCATTTTCTTTCGATGGCTTCGTCAAAGGGATTGCCTTCCGGGCCTCTGGCGTCCCATTTGAAATTCGCAAGGTTGAGTTCCCAAATTTGGGATATGATTTTTGTGGCTCGCAATGTTTTCGCATTGGTTTCGTGAATGCTGTTTTCAAGTCGGCTCCAATGTCCATTGACCCAGGAAGTACTGTGGCAGCCCAGACATACGGATTGCATGGTGTGTCGGCGTGTATCCATCTCCTCTTTTGTGATGAGATATTTTAAAGCAAATGTGCCGTCCAATGCCGTGGGCAGAGGTTGCCCGTTTTTGTTCCGGATGATTGTGGCATCGGGTGATTTAGGATGGGGATGGGCATAAATCAGACCAAAAATACGCCACGGTATCCGGCTGTTCATCTGATGGGTGCGCTTGGCGACCACTTGTCCGTCGGCGCTGGTCAATAAACTCACATGACAGACGGCACAGGTCGGCGCGGTAAAGTCTTTGCCGACGGTCCAGGGGACGGCATCAAAGTTCCACGATCCGCCCAGGCTGGAGAAGATATTCCCGTGTTTGCTGGCCGAATAGATTTTAAATGCCGGGACGTCCGGGCCGATATGGCATTCCTTGCACGTATTGGGTTTCCTGGCCATTTTTATTGAAAATGAATGCCGCGTATGGCAAGCGGCACACGACCCCCGTGTGTTGTCCGGATTGATCCGGCCGACGCCCTGGTTGGGCCATCCGTCAATAACGGGAAACTTCAATTCACCCGCCAGCTCGGTGTTTCGGGTTTCATATCCTTTAATCGATATTTTGGTTCCGTGACAGTAGTAGCAGGCGTCGGCTTTTGTCGCGTCATTGGCCGGTTGAATAACGAGGGGAAGCTTTTTTTGGCCGGAAGGTTCCGTGGTGCCGAGGATACTTTTCTGCAGCCTTTGATACAGCGGATTGACGGCCAGGTTGGCGAAGGCATGGGACATGATGTTTTTTGAAAATTGATCTGCCTCCTCAGCATGACACGTCGCGCAATCCTTCGGGCTGACCACTACATGGACTTCGTATCCGTTGTGTTCAAAAGTGTCTGAGTGGGTCTTTGCTCTTTGCGTGTGGCATTCCGCGCAACCCACGACCTTGGTCAATAAATCCTTCGGGATTTCTTTGCTCGACACCCTGCGCGCCAGGCCCTTCACGGCCAGTGCCGCCTGAGGCGTGATCCGGGCATGCCGGCTGTTCCGCCAGCCTTGGACGATCCCCGGATGAAGGATCGAGTGGCATCCCAAACACTCGGCCGTGGCGTCGCTCACCGGAACATCCGCCGCCGTTACGATACTTGGAATCCCGATTAAAAGGCAGACTATAAACAGACAGGCAGTCTTCTTCATTTGCCGCTCCTTTTTGCCCATGAGTAAAAAATTATCTCATTTCAACCGAACACCTTCATCGGCTCTGAAATCGTATCTTTAGAGCTGATCTTGTACCAAGATAATCTTTTTGTTCATGAATTGTCAATTCGGTAAATTTTCAAAAGGTGCCGGTCAAGGGGCTATCGAAGCTGCTTTGGTAGCGTGAGGATATTCTTCATCGGCCAAACGAA
>JBAUWG010000109.1:0-2352 GCA_049583675.1 Desulfobacterales bacterium
TACGATGTCGTCTCCGTGAAATACCCTTGCCTCCCCAAGCTTCCGTAAACCTCATCGGTACTGATGTGATGAAAGCGGATTATCCGACCGAGCCGAGATCTGGCAGCTTCCAGCAAATTAAATGTCCCAACGATATTGGTCTGTATAAAAGCGTCCGGTTTCACAATCGACCGGTCCACATGGGATTCTGCGGCAAAATGGCATATGCCGTCGATCTGATAACCATCAAATATTTCCGCCATCCGCATGCCGTCACAGATATCGGCCCGAATAAAAACATACCGGTCCGAGTATTCTTTTTCGACATCGGCCAGATTTTCCAGATTGCCGGCATAGGTCAGCTTGTCAAGGTTGACGATACGACCCGTATAATCGGATTCTCTTAAAAGGTACCGTATAAAATTTGATCCGATAAACCCGCACCCGCCGGTAATCAGCATGTTTTTCATCAGGTTATGTTTCCTTTCGGATCTCTTTTATCAAAACCTTACGGAAATTTAAAACAAATTCGTCAATATCCGTTTCCCAGTGAGCCATGATATTCAACCCTTTATCCTTTAAATTCCGGTTTTCAAGAATTGAATTCATCGGCCGGACCGCCGGCGTCGGATATTCGATGGTGGTGCAGGGAATCATCGTATGAGCAACTTCCATTTTTTTTAGAAAATAATCCGCTAATTCATACCAGGTGCAAAATCCCTCTGCCGTTGCATGAAAGATTCCCCGATAATTTGTTTCGATAAGTCTTTCAATCTGAAGGGCCAATCGATGTGTCCAGGTTGGTGACCCGAACTGGTCATTCACCACTTTAATGTTATTATCGGAACTCTTATAGGATAATTTTAGCATTGTTTTGAGAAAATTGGGACCGCTGATACCGTAAAGCCATGCCGTACGGACGATAATGAACCGGTCGGTGGCGCTTTCAATCGCTCTTTCACCCGCGAGCTTGGTCTTTCCATAATATGAAACAGGATTCGTCTCATCCGTTTCCACATACGGCTCCGGCACGTTTTTGCGGCCGTCAAAGACATAGTCGGTTGAAACATGGATCAACCGGCTCCTGTATTTCTCTGCACCTACGGCCAGATTTTTCGCACCGGCGACATTGACTTTCCAAGCATCGTCTTTTTCTGTTTCGCATTGATCAACCTGGGTATATGCCGCGCAATTGATGATAACATCCGGCGAAAATTGTTTGATCCGTGTATCCACATCGGGTGCATTCGTAATATCCATTCCATCCCGGGCCAGGGCCATGACTTCATGACGCTGGCGAAAAAGCCGATCACAGTCAGCACCGAGCTGCCCTTTTGCACCGGTGATCATGATCTTCATGTTTATTTTCCTCCTGCATTTTTTTACAGTCCTTACCAAAACTGCTTAAAAAATAAAGACAAAAAACGCTCCCTCTATTAAACGCATCAATAAAGGAAAACTATTGCAAAACAGTTTGACACTGTTTTGCAAGGCAAGCTATAAAATGGCAGTAAGATGAACCTCGGCTGATAAAATGACAACCTTCCACCTCTTTACTAAATTCTGCCGATCATGAAAACTTCGTTGGAGACACATGTTGATCAGTACCTAAACTACTTGGTTTTCGAAAAAGGGCTGTCTGAAAAAACCATTGAATCTTACAGCAGCGATTTATCCAGATACCTCGATTTTCTCAAACAAAAGAAGGTCGTAAACATCGCTGATGCCGAAACCTCATTGATATTAAACCATCTAATCGCCTTGAGAAAATCCGGATTGGGTTCGCGGTCGTGTGCCAGACATCTCATCACCTTGAGGGGGTTTTACAGATTTCTTGCCCAGGAAAAAATTATCGAATTTGATCCCGCAAAGCTTATCGACCTTCCTAAAAGCGGCCTTAAGCTTCCGGACGTCCTTTCTGTTTCAGAAGTCGAGCTCCTTTTAAATATTCCGGATACCAACCAACCCATGGGGAAAAGAAATGCCGCCATGCTCGAACTTCTTTATGCCGCAGGATTGAGGGTGTCAGAACTGGTCAACCTCAAATTTTTGGATGTAAACCTTGAAGCTTGCTTTGTTCGTGTTTTGGGAAAAGGATCAAAGGAAAGGATTGTCCCTTTCGGTCTTTTCGCAAAAAAGAAAATGGACGATTACATTAATAATGCCAGGCCGCTGCTTTTAAAGGATGGTATCAGTCAATTTCTGTTTGTGGCCAGAAAAGGACATCCAATGACGCGTCAGGGTTTCTGGAAGCTTTTAAAGCAGTATGCCATGCAGGCGGGCATCAAAAAAAAGATTACACCCCATAGTTTCAGGCACTCTTTTGCCAGCCATCTCCTGGAAGGCGGCGCCGACTTGAGAACCGTCCAGGTG
>JBAUWG010000110.1:0-4150 GCA_049583675.1 Desulfobacterales bacterium
TGAAGGATTCCTGGGTGATCGGAGACAAACGAGACTACATCACCGCCGTTATTTGCATTGATTACGCCGTGACAGGGAAATGGGCGGATGAAAAAAAGCTTAATTATACGAGCTATCAAGAACTTTCTCAGATGCCTGAAGTCTATGAGTTGGTGGAAAAACAAATCATAAAGGCCAACAGGGATCTTCCCGAGACCGCCCGGGTGGTAAAGTTCATCAATCTGTATAAGGAATTTGATGCCGATGATGATGAACTGACAAGAACGCGAAAACTGCGGCGGGGTTTTGTCGAGAAACGTTACCATGACATCGTCGAGGCCCTTTATTCGAATAGCGAGGATGTGCACATTAACACAACCATCAAATATGAGGACGGCAGAGAGGCCCATATCGATACCGATCTTCATATCAGGAAAGTCAAAGCGTAGGAAATAGAAAAGAGGAAATAGGAAAGAGAAGTTAGGGGATAGGTGAGCGCTTCGCGGTTGGAGGTTTGAGGTTGGAGGCAGGAAAAAAGTTTTTGCCTCAAACCTATAGCGAAGCGATCCTCCAACCTAACGCCGCCGCGGGCGCCTTGAGCGAAGCGTCGAATTAAGCAATCTGCAATCTACATTTTTCAATATTCGATTTGCAATGGAGTGACGGATGGAACTTTTTATTATGACCATTACAACGGGCATTATGGTGGGCGGCATCTACGCCCTTGTGGCCCTTGGATGGGTCTTGATTTATAAATGTTCTGGTGTGTTGAATCTGGCCATGGGCGAAATGACCCTCATCGGCGCATATGTTTCCTTGAGTTTTTATGCCATGGGCATTCCCTTTTTGCTGGCGCTTTTGTTTTCACTGATTATCGGTTTGATATTAGGGGTTCTCACCGAAAGGATATTCCTGGACAAGCTCATCGGCGAACCGGTTTTGACAGTGATCATGGTTACCGTCGGGCTTTCATTTTTCTTTAAAGGAATTGTGGAACTCATATGGGGGACGGATACCCGCGTGTTCAAGCCGCCGGTTTTTTCCATTGAACCCATTCACATCGGAAATATCGTTATCGGTCGGGTTTATCTCTGGAGTTTCGTGGCCGCCATGATCCTCTTGGTTATTTTTGTTTGTTTTTTTAAATATACCCGCTGGGGGCTCGCCATGCAGGCCACCGCCGACGATGAGATGGCCGCCTTATCACTGGGTGTGAGTGCCAGGTTTGTCTATGCCGCCGCCTGGGCCATCGCCTTCATGGCGGCCGGTGTGGGCGGCACCCTTTTAGGGAATATCAACGGGTTGAACATTTCCGTAGGGTATCTTGGTCTTCTGGTTTTGCCGGCCGTAGTGCTGGGGGGGCTCAATTCCGTGCCCGGCGCCATTGTGGGCGGCATTGCCATCGGCATATTGCAGAACCTTTGCGGAGCGTATCTGGATAGATACTTTGCCGGCGGCGTCAAAGAGGTTGCGCCTTTTGTTTTCATGGTGATCTTTTTGCTCTTTAAGCCCCATGGATTGTGGGGATGGGAGCGGATTGAACGCGTTTAAACCAATTGCAGAGTGCAGAGTGTAAATTGAAGATTGGTAGGAATATAATAAATTAAAAACATCAATCTGCAATCTGCAATCTTCATTTTTAAATTAATTACGGGGTTTTGTTAAATGTCAACAACCTGGCTTCCCTGCGGCGTTTACCATCAGGATTATATACATGATCAGGGATGGTGGCAGACCAAGTTTATCAAAACAAAGATGATTCTGCTTTTTGCTGTCCTGTTCATTGTCATCCCGCTGTTTGCAGACTCTTATTCGCTCAGTGTTTGTAACCAGATCGGTTATACGATACTCGGGGCATTAGGCGTGCAGCTTTTAATCGGTTTTTGCGGGCAGATCACCCTTGGCCATGCCGCATTTCTTGCTGTTGGCGCTTATACCAGCACCCTTTTGATTCTCGACTTTCCCTGGCCCAAATTCATGATGGATTTCGGTATCGCTTATCCGATAAGCATCCTAATTGCCGCATTTACGGCCGGTATATGGAGCGTTTTGTTCGGGCTCCCATGCGCCAGGGTCAAGGGTTTTTATCTCATTTTAACCACCATGGCCGCTCAATTTATTACTGTAGATTTCCTTATCACAGGATATGTGAGCCAGATCGGAGGACGAGGACAGGCCTTTTCTTTGCCTCCCGGAACCATTAAAGTCGGGCCGTGGGTCATTGACAGTGATATCAAGGTCTATTTTATGATGTTGGTTCTGGTGATTGGCTGTGTCATCATTTTGGCCAACCTGATCCGATCCCGAGTCGGAAGGGCCTGGATCGCCATCAGAGACAATGATATTTCAGCGGAAGTCATGGGAATCAATGTCATAAAATATAAATTTTCAGCCTTTTTTGTGGCCGGATTTATCGGCGGCATCGCGGGGGCGTTTTGGATCAGCAATCTTGCGGCCATAAGCCCCGAACACTTTCCCTGGTTCTGGTCCTTGTGGCTGGTGGGCGTGATCCTTATCGGCGGCGTCGGGTCGATTCACGGCACTATTTTTGGGTCCATATTCATGGTGGTGGTGATGGAAGTGCTGCAGCTTACTGTCATGGGGTTTGTGGATACCAGTTGGGGAGAAAGACTGTTCACAGACTTTCTGTTTCTCAAAGAGGCGGCTTTTGGGCTTGCCATATGCGTATTTATGATCTTTGAGCCCAAAGGCCTCGCCTATCGATGGTGGCAGATGAAGAACTATTTTAATTTGTGGCCGTTTTCGTATTAATGGTTAAATGGTTTAGTGGTTAATAGCCCTAAAACTATTTAACCAATAAACTATTCAACGAATTTTCTAAAGCAAAAGGAGGTGATAAAATAGTTGACAGGACGGAAGACCAGTTGAAATTTTACTCTCTTAAAAAGGGGAAAGAAATTATGTTTGCGAAAAATATATGGTCAAAGATTTTCGTACACCTATTGGTTGTGGTTTTGATTGCCGGGTTTTCTTCCATGGCCAATGCCGCAACAATCAAGGTGGGAGCGCTCAATGATATGACCGGGGCGACATCAGATGTCGGAAAGGACTATGCCCTGGGCATTTCTGATGCCATCCATTATGTTAATGATAACGGCGGGATTAACGGTAAGGAGATCAAGCTGTATCAATTTGATTACGGTTACCGTATCCCCGAGGCCCTGACCAAATACAAACTTTTCAAGCGGCTCAACTGTGTGGCTGTACTGGGATGGGGGACCGGAGACACAGAAGCCCTGTCACCAACGGTGACCAGGGATAAGATGCCGTATGTGTCTGCCTCCTACTCCGCACACCTGACGGATCCTAAAAAGACGCCTTACAATCTTTTTGCGGCTGTGGATTATTCAACAAACGCCAGGGCTGCCATCACAGCCTGGTTCGACAAGAAATGGCCCAAAAACAAAGATTACGGGAAAAGAAAACCCCGTTTGGTCTGTTCTTATATGTTTGCTTCTCCTTATTGCAGTGCGCCGATCAAGGCCATCAAGGATCAAGCGAAATTGCTCGGATTCGAGATCGGTCCGGATCAGTCTGTTTCTTTATTTGCCATTGATACCAAAAGCCAGGTTTTGGCCATGAAAGAATTCAAGCCGGATCTCGTCTGGCACGGCAACACCGTGATGTCAGTGGCCGCCACACTACGCGATGCCTATGCACTGGGGCTGGGAGCAGATCATATCGTGGACAACTGGGGATTTGATGAAAATTTGCCGAAGCTGGCGGGCAAAGCATCCGAAGGCGTTATGGGGGCGACAGTTTGTGCATTTTTTGGTGAAAATGTGCCGATGATGGATAAAGTGGTGGAGTATGCAAAAAAATATAATCCGGGCGTTCCTCTTGAAGAACGTCTCAACCATACGGTTCAGGGATGGGCCAACGTGCTGGCGCTTTCGGAAGCCATGAAGCGGGCAGACAAAGTTGGAGATTTGAGTGGCGAAAGCATCCTTAAAAACGGTTTTGAAACCATGAAAAATTTTGATATTGGTTTGGGCGTACCCCCGTTAAACTACACCTCCACGGATCATAGAATTTCAGGAAGAGTTCCGATCTATGAACTTAAGGACGGAAAATTCCAAGTTGTTGAGGTTGTCGATTTGAAAGGCCGATGGCCGGAAAAATGGGCCAACGAATGGCTCGGATGGTAATC
>JBAUWG010000111.1:0-4010 GCA_049583675.1 Desulfobacterales bacterium
TTGAAGAAGAATAAACCCACGCCGCCGGATGAACTGACCACCCTGCTTTCGACCTATCATTTTCCAGGCAACATCAGAGAACTGGAATCCATGATTTTCAATGCGGTCAGCAGTCATAAATCCGGCAAGCTTTCCATGGAAAGCTTTAAGTCTCATATCTATCAAAAACATCCTTTGTTTGAGACAGAATCAAACCGGCTGCTTGAAGAGAAGAAGGTTTTATTGTCTTTTTCCGAACAACTGCCGACACTCAAACAGGCGGAACAGCTCCTCATTGATGAAGCCATGAAACGGTCAAATGACAACCAGTCCATTGCGGCATTGAGCCTGGGCATCACGCGCCAGGCATTAAACCGGCGTCTGAGGTTGAAAAATAAATAGTCGCTTTTTAAAATTTGAACGGCTCGGTTTAGGTACAAGATGCTCCAATTAAAACGGGGCAACTCTTTTTGCGCCGTAAACATTTTCTGCCGTGCGACAACCTGTTTATTTCGCTCTATTTAAGTTCCGATTTTTAAGTAAAGTGCGACGTCTTTTGGCTGGATTACATTGATCTTGACCGCTCTGAGACGCGAGAAATTCGGGATGACTATACCAGTCCTTTCTCACTTAGCGGTCTGTTTTCGATGATCCGTCCGGCCCCGAAACAGGATAGGTCGAGTGTCGGCGGCAACTTCAAAATCAATTCGGATAGATAACGGCCTACGGCGGGGGCCTGTTGGAGGCCATGGCCGGAAAAGCCGTTGGCCAGAAAAAAGCCTTTAAGCTCCGGCCATTCACCGAGGATTGCGTTGCCGTCGAGGGTATTGACGGCGTACAGACCGGCCCAGCCTCGCAGCAGTTTGAGGGTATCAAAGGCGGGGACGAATTCAGCCAGCTCCGGCCAGAGAATGTCAAAGAACCGTTTGTCATTCCATGAAAAATCAAAGCCCACAGGGTCTTGGGGCATGGATTTTCCGAGAAGGATTCGTCCGCCGGTTTCAGTACGAAAATAGAGTCCGGACGGCAGGATCGTCAAGGGAAGGGGACCTTGGGGTTTGACGGCGGTGTCGAGTACAAAGACTTGCCGCTTGACCGGGTCTACGGGAAGATCGATCCTGGCCGATCGGGCGATTCCGGCTGCCCATGCTCCGGCGCAATTGACCACGCATCCGGCTGACATGGATTCTCCTGAGGCCAGCCGGACGCCGCTGACCCGGGAGCCGGCGGTCAGAACCTCGGACACCCGGTCCTCGATATAGCGTGTTCCCATCGACCGCGCTTTTCTTTTGTATCCCATGAGGAAGGCATATGCATCGAAATGGCCGTCCGGAAGGCTGAAGGTCCCGCCCGCCAGGTAATCCGGCGCATACAGCGGGTAGTTTTGTTTAATTATATCCGGCGTCCACCATTCCACCCGGCAGCCGAGACGTTTCTGCAGAGAAACCGCTGCTTCGGCCGTTTGCATACCTGAATCGTCTACCAAAAACAGATTGCCTTCACGTCGGAAGGTGATGTTCGGTCGATGATCGCCGACCGCCATTTCTTCTTCGAAATTCTCCAGCACCTTAAAGGTAAACTGCGAGATCCGGATGTTTTTTTCGAGACTGAACTGGATACGGACATTGGCCAGGGAAAGGGTGGTCGAAGCCCTGGAATAAGTGGGATCCATCTCCACGACGGCCACATCGACGCTGGCGTCGGCCTGCTTCAGATAGTAGGCGACGGCACTTCCCATGATGCCGCCGCCGATGATCACGACATCACAGGCGTTATGGTTCATCTCACATCGCCTTTGAGCCGCATCAAGACCCAGAAAATCAAAAATGGGGCGGGTTTACGCATAAATTCCTTTGGGGCAGAATATGATCGCAATTGAGCAAAAAATGCTCAATTGAAGTTATGGGTTATACTAATCGCGTATGAAAATAAAATCAAGTCAGTTTGAATCTCTTCTTTTTCTTTGCGGATCCGCCGAGCATAATTCCAATAATAAGAACCCCTGCGCCGACAACAAACAATTGGACTCTTCTCGATTTCAGGGGACTGCCGATATTTTTCCTCAGGACCGTTATTTCCGCGGTCAATTGGGTATTTAGTGTCTTCAACCGGTTCATTTCCTGCATCAGTTTATCCGCATTCCCCGAATGCATCAGAAGATCTTTGTACTTTTTATCCAACGCGATAAAGTCACGCTTGGCTTTGTCGGTAAGCTGTTGATTCGTGTTGATTTCCTGTTTCAACTGCCGGATTTTATCTTCATATTTTTGGCTGGTTTCCGCGGGTATGCCCGAAAGAGAATTTTGCCGGATTTTATCGGTTTCGATATCTTTTTTCAATTGCGCTATTTGTGTTTGCATATCTTCAATGATCAGCGCCTTGGGTTTTTCGGAAACAATATATTTTGCCGACACCCACCCTTCAAGGCCGTCTTTTGTCTTGATCTTTAAATAGTTCCCTTGTTCTTCAAGAATGTCCACCGGTGTCGGCGTTTTAATATATCCTAAGACAGCAGCATCCGGCCGTTGCGCATCTCGTACAGAAATGACGAGTATATCGGAAACATATCGTGTATCGGCATACACGGACGCAACGAGACCGGCCAAAATGAAAACCACTGCATAAAGGATTATTGAAAGGTTTTTTCCGACTGGCATCCGAAACATCATCATAGCACCTTATTCTATTTTTGTCTTTCGATGAGCTCTCGCAGGGGCAGCGGGTAAGTTTGACTCTTTTTTACCAGTGCCGGCAGCAGCCGGTTCCTGGCGATGTCTTCGAGAGTCAATCCTTTCCAGTTCGTCAACTCGACGTATTCATCAAAAAACGTTGTGGGCAGTTCTCGTTCTTTTTTGCCTTGAAACAGATGATAACACAGATGGCTCAGGTAGAGCAGTGTAACATTATACCTTAAATCCTCGGGAATGTCCTGAGGTGAGGCGAATTCAGGATAATTTTGATATTCGACGCTTTTCCATAAAACATCCGGCAGGTTCCACGCTTTCAACAAAAGGGAACCCAATTGGGCTTGATCCAGAACATCCGCCAGCGCAGCCAGCCTGGGATTCTGATTCTTGAGCAATTGGATAACAATCTGGCCGATTTCGTGCAAAAGACCAAACGAGGCCATCTCGGCCGGATGGCCATGGCGTGATTCCAAAGAGAGCATAAATGCGATGTGCGAAACAATTTCAGAATGAAGATGCAGCGCTTTAAATTTCGGTGTGTTCGGCATGGTGCGGCGAATACCTTCAGAAATAACGACCTGGTATATTTGTTCGAATCCGAGCAGCACAACGGCATGATGAATATCGGATATCTTTTTCTGAAAGCTGTAAAATGCAGAGTTGATGGTTTTCAATACAATGGCGACAAGCGCAGGATCCCGCTTGATTTGTTCCACGAGTTCTTTTGTGAAAAGTTGGCTGGATAGGGTCGTCGCAAAGGCCGGCAATCGTGGCACTTTGTGGATAATATCTTTGATCATTTCAGAGCGGTGAAAACCGGTTTTGAGTTGGGAACGGTAATTGAAAATATCTTGCTTCAACTGCCGGTTCTTTTTGAGAAGGTGGTTTTCATTTTTTTGGACCTTGCGGATCCCCTCGGCATATAAATGCGCCAGGCGTTTATAAACGGCCAGTTGTGTCGTATCATTCAGGCTGTCAATGGTCGTCTTATCCATTGCCATGATACGGGCCGGTTCCGCGGCAATGATATAAGCAGACCCAAACGGACCACCGCTGGAGGTGGTTTCTTCGATCCAGTCCCCCTTTGAAAAAACGGCAAGGGGTTTTGAATGCGCGTTTAAATCCGGTACAAGGTTCATTTTCCCGTGCAAAACAACATATACCATATGATCGGCGTCATCGTCCTTCATCAAAAGGTCCCCGGCCTGCATTTTTCTGATTGTCGCTCGACGAGACATTTCAATGATGTCTTTTTCATTGAGCCCGCTAACATCGGTCAGCCGATCTTTTAAAGGTGTTATTTTTGACGTTTGCATGTTGTCTTCTACCCGTTCAAATGTTTGC
>JBAUWG010000112.1:0-11009 GCA_049583675.1 Desulfobacterales bacterium
CCTGAAAGAGACCGGACGAAAAAAATCAACCGTAATTCAACCGGCGTAATAATGTTATGGGATAGCGCTTGACAAGAATTTGACACCGGAAGCCTTTAAAGGCGCATTAATCGTATCATTGCAAAAAGCATACAAAATTCGCCTGCAGAGTGCATACCTCATTAGCGCTTTTACCTATTTTTGATTTTCAAGCAATTGAAGCGAATGAAATTTTAATGCATTCTGTAGAATAGGGCTTAAGTATGCCATACCCTTGGGCGAATATTTTACTGCGCCTCATCTCCGCCGGTGATGGAATGTCGGCTTTGAGAAAATTAAAAAATAAATAAAAATGTCATTTTGAAAATTTTATGGCAAGCCCCGCTACGATTCCCCACACCAGATTAAAAAGGATGACAAACACAGGGGTGTACATCCCGAGATCCAGTCCCAAATAACCTTTGTGCGCTTTTAGCGGAAACACCACAAATAGTTGGACAAGGGTGGGGAAAATGCTGATGATCGCACCTTTGGTAATGAGTTTGTTGTACAAAAAGGGGAGCAAAAACACAAAGCCCCAGATTCCTCCCCACACGATTCGCGGGTATAGCCAGGCAAGTTTTAAGGCAGGGGCTATGGACACCCCAAAATGGTTCGTAATTCCGTACGCGCCGAACGCCCATACCGCCAGGCTGTTGGCCAGTCCGCCTAAGCATCCAGCTGCAAAATAGACAAGTATTTTTTTCATATCATTATCCTATAGTTTTGGGTTATCGGGCCGTATCCAGAATTTATTTCGCCAATTCATTAATCTTATGAGCAAAATTCTTTGTACCGCCCTCCGGTCCGTTTATCGGGCCGGTTTTTGATGCTTGTTGACATCATTCTCTATAAATGATAGAAATCATATTGAAAACTGTCAATACCCAATCTTACCTATTTTAGTATCAAAAATCATATTATCAACGGTTTAAATTGACTGCTTGAAAAACAGCCCGTCGTGATTTGACCCATTTGAGATACAGAGCAGAGCCATGAGACATTATCTTTCTGGTTTTCTTTGCTTTCTTTATTTGCTGCTCGGCGCTTTTTGGGTGCAGGAAGCGCTGATAGCCGGTGCTGCGGATATCCCGGCCATCCCGGGGGAAACCGCTTTTTTTGACTATGCTCGGCTCAAGGGACAGGCCCGGGAATTGGCGACCCACCCTTATATCGCCCACGAAGGTGAACTGCCAAGATCACTGCAAAATTTGAGCTGGGACGAGTATCAGCAACTGATGTTCAAGCACAACCATGCATTGTGGTCACGTGACAAGCTATTGTTCCGAGTCGAACTTTTCCACCTGGGGCTGTATTTCAAGACGCCGGTTACCATCTATGAACTGATGGACGGCAAGGCCAGAAAAATTGCTTATGATCCGCAGATGTTCAGTTATGGCAAGTCGGGCGTAACCGGCAGCAGTCTTCCTAAAGATCTGGGTTTTGCCGGGTTCCGCTTCCATTACTACACCGACTGGCGGCGGGATGTGGTCGCCTTTTTGGGCCACAGCTATTTCCGTGCCGTGGGGGGCGAGATGCAGTATGGCATGTCGGCCCGCGGGCTGGCCATTAACACGGCGATGTCAGGCCCCGAGGAATTTCCGCTGTTTACGCATTTCTGGCTGAAGACACCCGCACCGGGCAAGGGTACCGTGACGGTCTATGCACTGCTCGACTCACCGAGCGCTACCGGTGCCTACCGGTTCGACATCACGCCCGGCGACACCCTATCGATGAAAATCGACGCTGCCATCTACCCGCGCAAGGCCATCAAACGCCTGGGAGTTGCGCCGTTGACCAGTATGTATATGATCGGCGAGAACAGCCGAAGAGCCGACTGGGACTGGCGGCCGGAAATCCACGATTCCGACGGCTTGGCAATGCTGACCGGTCATGGCGAGTGGATCTGGCGGCCGCTGGTCAATCCGCGGCAATTGCGTTTCAATGCTTATGCCGACACCAATCCCAAGGGATTTGGACTGATCCAGCGTGACCGCAACTTCGATCATTATCAGGACGACGGCGTGTTTTATAACAAGAGACCCAGTGTATGGGTGGAGCCCACCGGCAATTGGGGCAGCGGTTCGGTGCAGTTGGTGGAAATCCCAACGCTGGATGAGACGTTCGATAACATCGTCGCGTTCTGGAATCCGGCCCAACCTATTGAATCCGGCCAGGAACTGCTTTACAGCTATAACCTGTTTTGGGGAAGCAAGCCTCCGATGGCGAAGGAACTGGCTCATGCGGTAGATACGTTCACAGGTCTCGGCGGTGTTGTCGGACAAAAACGCAAGTATTACAGCAAGCGTTTTGTCGTGGATTTCAAAGGCGGCAAATTGCCGATGCTGGGCAAGGATGTCGAAGTGAAACCGGTGATGAACACTTCCGCAGGCAAAATCGAACTCACCTCGGCGCGACCGCAGCACATCATCGGTGGTTACCGGGCCATGTTCGATGTGGTTCCTCCGGACGACAGCGAAACGCCGATCAACCTGAGGCTGTATCTGGAAGCCGACGGGCAGCCGTTGACTGAAACCTGGATGTATCAATGGACGCCGCCGCCAGTCGACAAGCGGCAGTTGCACAATCCCGGATATCTGAAATAAAAACAGCCTATGGCCGGCTCATCAATGACAACCGCAGTCGCCGACTAAAATAATTGGGGACGGGCCGGGGTAACGGATAAAGGGTAAACAGATTCCCTTTCTTGAAGCCAAAATTATAAGGGAGAAAAACTGATGGTGGCAGATTCCAAGGAATATCCCCGTGTCATTTATATTGTCGGTGCCGGCAATGTCGGTGTGTGGACGGCCTATCGACTGACCCGGCTTTATGGCGCAGAGGGCTTGACACGCCCGGAAATTCACATCTTTGACAAAAACACTGAAGCGGCGCGGCAGATCAGCGCACAGATCGGTGCGCATTTGCAGCCTGACGAAACCTTGCATGATTTTGAGCATGAAATTCATCGGCTTAATCTACGCCTGACTTTTATGCATGGCGGCCGCATGCTTGGATCTGCGGACACGAAATTGGAAAAACGTTTGGAAGAATTTTCAAACCGCGGGTTGGAATGGCTGCTCCAGTATGTTGCCGCTGACCAGGGGGTTGAGGCAAAAGAATTTGAAAAACGTTTGGGAAGACAGATTCAAATCGGTACCCGGAGTATGCAGCTTTGGCAGGAAACCTTTGGCGATCTGGATGGACCGATACCGGATTTCAGGCTGAGGTCCAATTTTACTTACGGTTATGAAAGCAATGGCTGCGGTATTCTCAAATTCATGGACCGCAAACTCCCGCCGGGCTATATTACCGGCGGACTTGAATTGTGCAATGAAAATGGTTTGAATTCCAGGACGATATCCTATGATGACATCACCACTTTATGTGACGGTGCTTATGGGCTGGATGAAGTCAAGGGAGAATTGGCGGGCGGGACCTGCGTGCTTCAGGATGGCGGTGCGTTTCAGTCCGAGATTGCGGCCCGTCTTGTACTTAACCACATGGAAAAGCATGGCGGTTTCAATGTGACATTTCATCCGGGAATAAAAATATCCAACATACGATTTGCGGAAGACGGCCGTATTGAAGCGCTGGAGGCCGCGGACGGCAGGGCGGTGGCAGAGGGCGGCACATTTGTATTTGCCGCGGGCAACCTGGTAAAACTCTTCGAAACATCGCAAATGCGCGATGCGGTCCCCATCATGGGAATTTGCGGCGTGACGCAGAATGTAGATCCGGGCCTAAAGTTCTGGAGAGGGAAAAAAATGCCGCAACGGCCCATTAAATCCGTAACAGCGGGTGACATCGGCGGTATTACCAAATGCGTCATCACGCCTGATTTTACGTATGAGCAATATGCGGACGGGTCCGTCAAGCGCGGCGATGACGGCGAGCCCGTTGTGAAATCGATGTATATCCGTGTCGGCGGGCAATTCGGGTTTCGAGATCACGGGCTGGAAAAATTGGGATTTCTAAGCAAGATCGGCAACCTGGATCCGGACTTACAGGCATTTGCCCAAGAAGCGCTTCAAAGAGAACTGGAAGTGATGGAAGCCCTGTGGCCGGGCATCGTGGACGCTTCAAGAGTAAATTATCGTGAAACACACGGGATTCCCGGCGACCGGGAAGTCAGTGACGCGGATATATTTCAACAATGGCTGCAGGCGCGGCCCGGCAGCCCGGATCACTGTGCCATGGTCGGCCAACTGTATAGAAACGTCCAAGGACGGCAAGCAGCCGTACCCAATGCGTGGTCTGTTATGGGCCGGGGTTCCGGGGGGGTGAGCTTTGTTCAAGCAGACGCAGAAATGCTCTTCCAGCAGATGGTTCTGGGCCGTGAGCCCGAAGAAACGGCCATTGTCAATGCCGGCGGAGAAATCATTTCAGGTGCCGGCGAATCAGCGGATCCCCGGCGTTTTGCCGATGACAAAGGCCTGTTGGCATACCCGGACAAAAACGGCAATCGAGTGCCCATTGCCGGAAGCATCCAAACCCGTGAAGACCGCGCTCATGCTATTGCGCATATTGCAGCAGCCGCCAAAACGGTTACGCCATGAAGGAAATTTCGAAGATACGGACTCGGGGCATTCCGGCTTTCGATCAATGGGAGTTCAAACGAAGGGGATTTTCCATGGAAGAAAAAACGAAACAAAACGTTTATACGGCGTTCATCGGCGAGGCAAAGGCTTATTTCAGACTGCTGGCATATGCAGAGAAGGCTGAAGAAGAAGGAATCCTGCAAATTGCACTATTGTTTCGCGCCATCGCGGAAGCTGAAAGGGTTCATGCCACCCGTCACTTAAACTTGGTCAAAGATATACTGGTGAAAGATACGGATACGAATTTGGAAAAATCCTTTCAACAAGAAAAATCCGTCAGTGAAATTGAATACCCGGAATTTATAAAGGATGCCGAGGAAGAAGGCGAGAAAGTTGCCGCGATCACTTTCAGTCAAGCCAGAGACGCTGAAACTTTTCACGCAAAATTATACGAACGTGCCATTTATCAGGTGATCAGGGAGGAAGTAAAGGCCTATCATGTATGCCAGGTCTGTGGTTATGTGACCAGTAAAAAGATACCGGACAAATGTCCGATTTGTGGCGCACCCAAAGAAAAATTTAAAACTATCGGAACCGGACCCGGCGCTTGCCCTGCATAAAAACAGCGTTTAAGAAGTGGAGAGACTTTTGATGCAATGACAGCAAAACGTATGGATTCTCCGGCAGTGTTTTCTATAAAGAAGCGTATTGTTCTTGGCGGAATATGCATATTGCTGGCACTGCTTATTATCGCCGGTGCCTGGACCATTCCGTTTGTCTTTGAATCTCCTTCTCTTTATTACAAATTCGGTATGGACAAAACACTGCTCCGCAGCGGCCAGATCCTGGGTGTAACGGTCGCGGTGCTGGTGTGTTTCCAGATACTGTTGGCTTCGCGGGTAAAATTTTTGGATCGAATTTTTTCCTTAAACCGTGTCTATGGCTTTCATCGAATAAACGGCATTATGATTGCTTCCCTGGCCCTTTCCCATCCCATTCTGGTGATCGCTTCAGACAATTTCACCTTCTTTCCCTTTGAAAAACGATACTGGCCTCAATTTTTGGGCGTCGGCGTGTTGACCTGTTATCTGGTCATCGTGACGACCGCCAATTGGCGTTTGTTTTTCGGTTTTGCTTTCCACAACTGGCTGCGTTTTCACCGTTTGGCAACGGTGTCGATCATACCTTTAATGTTCATTCATATTCTTTTTGTCAGCGGAACATTTAAAACCGGCTTTCCTCATACCCTTGTTTTTGCAGCCTCCGGAATGATCTGTTTTTTAATCCTAAGGATTTGGTATCGCAGATTTTTTCCCGAAAAACGACGGTTTTTTGTTTCCAATGTCGAGCCGGCAGGAAGAGGGGCTTATACCGTGGATGTCACACTTCACGGCGGAAGGAATTTAAACTATATGCCCGGTCAATTCGTCTTTATCACCCCTTTATCCGCGAAACTGCCCAAGGAAGAGCACCCTTTTACCATTGCCTCCACGCCGACCCGGCGTGATGTCTTGCAATTCGTTATTCGTGCGGCGGGTGACTGGACCGGTAAAATTAATCGTCTCAAGCCCGGCGAATCGGTGGTTATTGACGGACCGTACGGGCTTTTCAGCCACATGACCCTTTCGGAGAATGAACCCGTGGTCATGATTGCAGGCGGTATCGGCATCACTCCCATGTTGAGTATGATCAGGTATATGGCGGATGTTGGCGACCAGAGAGAGATTCTGTTGATCTGGAGCAATAAGACCACGGAGCATATCGTGTTTCCCGAGGAATTTGAGAAGCTGGAAATACGATTGCGTGGTTTCCGGATCATCCATGTCATTACGCGTGATCGTGAAAATGACCACGGATACGGCAGGCTGGATCGTTCGAAGCTTGAAAAGATGTTAAACGGCTGGAGCCGAAAATCAAAAGTATTTATTTGTGGTCCTTTTGATATGATGAAAGAAATGAGCCGCGCTTTGAAAATAATCGGTTTTTCTCCAGCCGGAGTTTACAAAGAAGAATTTAAGCTTTAATTTTTATGAAATTTCATTTTTTTATAAATTTCATCTGGCAGGATTTCGGCATCATGCATCGATGTCGATTATCAAAGGAGGCGAACCATGAAAAAGACCATACTAATTTTTCTTTCTCTGTTTTTATTGGGACAAACTCAGGCAATGGGGTATACGTGGAAAATAGATCATGATCATTCAGGTGTTCTGTTTGACATCAGACATATTTACGCCACGATTCGGGGACATTTTTCTGATTTTACCGGCGATGTGGTTTTTAATCCGGACAACCTTGGACAAAGCAAGTTTGATTTTGTTGTCAAAATAAACAGCATCGATACCAATTATGACAGAAGGGATACTTATCTTCGATCGGATGTTTTTTTTGATGCAAACAAATATCCGGTGATGACGTTTAAATCCAGCAAGGTCTCTCTTGTCAGTGGAAACAAATATCTCGTAAAAGGCAAATTGACCATAAAAGATGTCACCAAGGATGTTGCCCTGGATTTTACCTATCTGGGGCAAAAGCAAGATCCCCTTAGAAAAAACAAGATAATTGCCGGTTTTGATTGCCGTTTTAATATAAACCGGTTTGACTATCATGTAGGAGACGGGAGATTTTATAAAATGGGAGTGATCGGAAAAAATGTAGATATTCTGATTACGCTGGAAGTATTAAGGGATAAATAGTTGAGGGGCGGGGTGTTTTCCGAGCAGCCGCTGCACGGATAATCTTTTTTAAGAATTTATAAGAAAAACTCTCCGAGGGCTCAAACAGTTAATCAGGGTTTGCTTTCGGATACGGAAAGGAGCCTTAGAAGATTTCAAATGGCAAAACCCAATGAAGTGTATATCAAAAAACTCATAGAGACGGTGAACACCAGTCCCTTTCCTCGCCATCTTCGAATGAAACTGGTCTCCGTCGCTTTGGATCGGGCGACGGTGAAGCTGGAGACCGGGCAATGCCATTTGCAGCCTTTCGGAATTGTTCATGGCGGCGTGATGGCCACGCTGATCGACACTGCAACGTTTTGGTCCGTGTTTTTAAGACTGCCTGAAGACGCCGGCTTGGTGAACATCGATCTCAAGCTCAACTACCTGAAATCAATCGCCTCGGGAACAATGACCGCAGAGGGGCGCTGTATCAGGGCCGGCCGGTCCATCAATTACGCCGAGGCCAGTATCAAAGACAGTCGAGGAAACCTCATCGCCCATGGCACTTCAACCCTCATGGTATTGCCGGGAAAGGGAATACGCTTGGAAGCCAAAAAGTTTCTGGATTGATGATGTTTATATAAAATCTTATTAGCGGAAACGCTTTTCAACATCGATGGATGTGAAAAAGAGGTCTCTTATGATCAGAAAATTACCGAAAGGTCTAACGGTCAGAAACAGTTGTCCGGCGGATCACTCAAAAATTACCGGGGTGATGAGGGACTGGTGGGGGGGAAGAGACCTGACGCCGATGATGCCGAAGCTGTTTCTTGACCATTTTTGCGATACGTCTTTCATCATCGAAAAAGAAGAAGATCTCATCGCTTTTTTGATCGGTTTTCTCTCACCGTCGAAACCCCGTGAAGGGTATATTCACTTCGTCGGGGTTCATCCGAATTATCGGGGTATCGGGCTTGGAGAATTTTTGTATCATCGTTTTTTTAACATCTGCAAAAACAATCACCGGGACACCATACGGGCCTGTACGTCACCCGTGAACAAAGGGTCTATTATGTTTCACACAAAAGTCGGGTTCAGCATTTCCAAAGGAAACGGTGATATTGACGGCATTCCGGTGTCGCTGGATTACAATGGCCCGGGTGATCCCAAGGTATTGTTCGAAATAAACATTTAACCTGCATCCGGAAAAACAAATTTCTGCAAGGGCAATTCACCGCTTGATTTAAACGGGATCGTCGAGGGGATGGCGCCTTTTCCGAGACGGATGCGGCCTGTGAGTGTATATTGAAGTTTTTCGGTTTTGGCCAATCCCCGCAGCACGGTTATGACGTCCAGGGCCGATGAATACAGCGTCATCGGAACTACACCCGTTTCATAGGGAGGAATATCGATTTGAACATTGGTTACGCCGGTGGCCAACCGTTTGCCGTTGAGTTCCAGATCGCAATTGATCCCCTTGATTTCCAGCGGGGTATCATTGGTGTTAAAGACACGCATTTCGATTCTGAAAACCGACTCAAAGACCTTTATTTCCTGAACGCTAAAATTGGACAGGGTTATTCGCGGCACCTCCAGGCGTCGGCCCAATCCCGCGCAATCGGACAATATCAAAAGGGTGAGGATTAATCCGCTGAATAGACTGATGTATTGCCGCAATGGCAGTAAGTTTTTATCCGATTTTTTCATGTTTTTGGATATCCGTCTTGCGTTGTCGGTTTTTAAGCTTCATCAACCATGATTACACAGCCGATTTCGAATACTTTCACTATAGGAGAACAGGGACAACGTGTCAACGGACAGGTGTTAAAAAGGGGGCTGTCTGCCTGCAAATTTAGCCAGGGCTTTTCCTATTTGTGTTTCGGTGAAAGGTTTGTGAATGATGTCATTGATTCCTGCGGCATAAGCCGCTTTATTGGCGTGTGTTTCGTTCTGGGTGGTGACCAGGATGATGGGCAGTTCATTGTTGCTGTACCATCGCCGGACCCCTTTGGTGAAATCGATACCGGTAATATCGGGCATGATCAAATCGGTGAGAAGTACGTCGGGTTTTTCTTTTTGAACCCATTCAAGCGCCTTGGCGGGAAATTCAAACAGACGGGATTCGCATCCCAAATTGTAAAGCACGGTTCTGTAAATGTTCAGAATCATCTTGGAATTGTCCACGGCAAACACCTTCAGAGTCGCTTTTTCTTTCGCCGCTTTTTTGGGCATAACCTTTCCGGCAAGATCCTTGTGGCCTGCTTTTCCAAGGACTCTTGCAAAATAATATCGGACGTCGGGTTGGGCGTTGTCGACCATATAATCGATGGCCGGACCTTTAAAATAATCTTCTTCCAAAAGATCCAAAAAAATGGTGGCGCATTGGGAATCGATGATGGCGGTTATAATTTTCAATGCATCCGGATTGTCGGATCGGATAAGATTCCGGATGCCGCCGGCAAGGGCGGCGTTATAGTGCCGGTCAATGGCTTTGGCTGCGGCATTTCGTACATGGTCTACAGGGTCATCCAAACCGGCGGCCAACGTATACACCCCCTTGTCCAGCGGTAATCTGCCCAGAGTTTCGTAAACCGCAAATCGGATATTCGGATTTTCAGGCTGATGGTGAATCAGCTTTCTGATGGCCGGGATCGCCTGGCGGTCTCCGATGTCGCCCAGCACATTCAAGGAATGAATCACCAGATCAGGATTGTCGAGGACCAAATTCTTGATCAGAATGCGAACGCCCATTGTGCCGATGCTGCCGAGCTTTTTCTTGACAGCGGTGCGTAATTGGGGGTCTTGCGAGTCTAACATTTGGTTGAGCATCTCCAGAACTTCCGGGACCTGGGTTTTGGCAACAATGTCGATGATCATACGGTCCAGTGCGGCGTCTTTGCCAAGTCTGCCGGCCAGTTTCTGGATGGCAGCGGGTGTCGCGATCACACCTAGGGTATATATCGCGGCGACAACAATCTTTCTGTGGCTTGAATAAAGATATTCGCTGACAAGGTTTACCGCACAGGGATCTCCGATCATTCCCAAAGCGCTAATGATCGATTCAATGATTTTGACATCCGTTTCGACGGTCAAAATCTTCAATAGGACCGGAACCGCCTTATTAAGGCGAATTTCTCCTGCCGCTTCCGCCAAAATCATCCTGATCGGGGTTTCATTTGTTTTCGATAGTAAATCCAAGAGGATCTGGGGGCTGTCTATGATTTTCGAAAACAAGGTCTCTTTGAGTTTTGGTAAAGATTCAGTCACCTCCGCATGCTCGGCGATGACGCCGGCCAAAAGAGGAATGGCAAAATCATCGTCTGCCCGGCTGACTTCAAACAAGGCTTGTTTTTGCGCTTTTCGACCCACGTGACCAAGGGCGGAAAGAACCAGTTTTGCCTTGATCAAGTCCTTTTTCTTGATGTCGAATCGAATCTCGTCCAACAGATCCTGTTCATTGATTTTTGCCACCCGCAATTCCTTTGATTAAGGCCGAAAAGGCCCGTGCATGTCACAGGTTAAATTCTATACGGCGCGCTATTGTTCGGATATTTTTTGGACAGCCTCCAGAACATTGCCCATGATGTCGTTGACATCTTTTTCTTGAAGGTTCAAAAACGCCATGGCCGCATCATCCATCTGATACAATGTTCCGTCTATGCCCATCCCAAGCCCGGTCATCATGGCGATGGCATCGGCGACATGGACAATGTATGCCAATTCGCTGCCGTTGGACTCGGAGGGGTGGTGATGGTACCGAATGGCAACGGTAAGCGGTTCAGGTATATTC
>JBAUWG010000113.1:0-6267 GCA_049583675.1 Desulfobacterales bacterium
GGCATGGGTAGAAAAAATGTTGGCCTTTAGAAGTAGCTCTCTTTGCGCGGTAATATGGAATGGTGGAATATTGGAAAAATGGAATAGATCTTTTTTAAAAACGATAGAATACCTTTAAACCCATTATTCCAACATTCCATGATTCCATTATTCCTTATAATATTTTTTAGTTGAAAGGAGACCAAAATGAATCCGGAGATGTTCAGAGAATACGACATCAGGGGCGTTGCCGGAAAAGACATGACCCAAGAGGATGTCCTGCTGATTGGGAAAGGCGTGGGAACTTTTCTAAAAGCACAAGGATGTTCAAGGCTCAATGTCGGACGGGACTGCAGATTAACATCTAAGGGATATTCTGAAAAGATTATTGAAGGGTTGCGGTCAACCGGATGCGATGTGATCGACATCGGCGTTTGCCCCACACCGGTTTTTTATTTTTCAATTCAGCATCTGGACGCTGAAGGCGGGGTAATGGTGACGGCCAGCCACAATCCCAAAGAATACAACGGTTTTAAACTCTGCATCGGTTTGGATTCGATCCACGGAGAAGACATCCAAAAAATTCTCGGTATCATTGATAATCAATCGTTTATCCGCGGAAATGGTTCTTTTTCCTCGGCGGACATTGTCACGCCCTATCGGGAATTTGTCGAAAACAACATCGCGCTTGACGGTGCCATCAAAGTGGGAGTGGATGCAGGAAACGGAACCGCAGGAGTGGTGGCGGTACCGATATTCAAGGAACTGGGATGTGAAGTTTATGATATATACACGGATATGGACGGCACCTTTCCCAACCACGAAGCCGATCCAACCGTTTTAAAGAACATGCAGGATCTGGTCGCCATGGTCAAAGATAAAAAATTGGATGTCGGCATTGGATTCGACGGCGACGGCGACCGGATCGGCGTCATTGATGAAAACGGAAACATTGTCTACGGCGACAAGCTCATGATCATTTTCGCCCGGGAAATCCTTTCGAGAAAACCCGGTGCGACGTTCATTTCCGAAGTGAAATGTTCAAAAACCATGTATGACGATATTGAAAAACACGGCGGCCGGGCGATCATGTGGCGAACGGGTCATTCCTTGATCAAAAAGAAAATGAAAGAAGAAAAAGCCGAGCTTGCCGGCGAAATGAGCGGACACATGTTTTTCGCGGACCGGTATTTCGGTTATGACGATGCCACCTATGCCGCATGCCGGCTTCTTGAAATATTGGCCCATACCCGCAAGAAATTGTCGGATCTTTTATCGGATGTTCCTAAAACCTATTCGACGCCTGAAATACGCGTTGAGTGTCCGGATGATCGCAAATTCGGCGTTGTTGCCGCAGTGACGAAATATTTTCGAAAAAAATACGATGTCATTGATATCGACGGGGTCCGGGTGCTGTTTGAAGACGGTTGGGGGCTGGTGCGGGCATCCAATACCCAGCCGGCCCTGGTGCTCCGTTTTGAAGCCCTGTCCGAGGCAAGGCTTTCTGAGATCAGGACGCTCGTTGAATCTGCGCTGGAGAAAATAGAAAGTAGAAAATAGAAAGTAGAAAATAGGAAATAGGAAAGAGGAAAGAGAAAATAGGAAATAGATCGCCGCAAATGGACGAAAGTGAACATAAATATATATCTTTAAGATTATTAAGCATATTGAAAGAATTGATCTCTAATGAACCCATTATCCCAAAAGGGCGGAGCCCCGAATTTGATTCGTGTCTATTCGTGTTTATTCGTGGTTTCCCTTGTCCTCTTTCCTCTTTTCTCTTTCCTGTTTTCTTTCTCTTGTGATGAAAAAAATCGATAAAAAAATCTTCATCACCCTGTTCTTTTCCATGTTCGGCACCGTCACCGGCGTCGGCATCGTCGTTCCGTTGCTTCCGGTCTACGCCACCCGTCTGGGCGCCGGCGGCGTATATATCGCTTTGATATTTGCGGCATTCTCCATTTCCAGGAGCGTGTTGCTCCCGTATTTCGGCAGATCCTCGGATAAAAAAGGAAGAAAACCCTTCATTATTGCCGGCCTTTTCGCCTACACGGTTGTGTCATTATTGTACATGCTCTCAAATCGCGTTGAATCCCTTATTGCCGTCAGGTTTATCCAGGGTATTGCATCGGCCATGATCATGCCGGCTGTTCAAGCCTATGTCGGAGATATAACTCCCCCGCAACGTGAAGGGTTCACCATGGGATTATTCAATATGTCGATGTTCCTTGGCTTGAGCATCGGTCCGTTGATCGGCGGCGTCATGCACGACAAATTCAGCCTCGACATGTCTTTCGCGTCAATGGGCATATTGACGTTTATCGGATTTTTAGTCAGTCTTTTGTTGCTGCCGCCCACAGAAACCGAGCACGTTATCGGCCGGGGAATCGAACCGCTGGCATGGAAAAAAATGCTGCAAGACAGAAATATGGCCGGGCTTTTTTTATTCAGGCTCGCTTATGCCGCATGTATCGGTGTCATCTGGAGTTTTTTGCCGGTTTTGGCTGATGCGGAATTTTCACTTTCGAGTTCATCCATCGGAATCCTGGTGACATTGGGGGTTCTTTCCAGCGGCCTGCTCCATGTCCCCATGGGGCTTGTCGCAGACCGGGTGAATCGGAAAACGATGATTGTTTCCGGCGGCTTGATTATCACATATGCGATTTTTTCTTTTCAATGGGCAAGCAGTTTTAAAGATCTTGTAGTGGCCTGCATGTTATTCGGCCTTGGCGGCGGCATTTCAATGCCTGCTTTAATGGCGCTCGCTGTTTTAAAAGGAAACGCCAACGACGCCATGGGATCCGTCATGGGACTTCTGGCCATGGCCCATAGCATAGGGATGCTTACGGGATCGATGGTGGGAGGGCTGATGATGGATGTTTCGCGGCTCCGCAACGCATTCCCGTCCGGAGCGGTTCTGATGGCACTGTGTCTTGGACTCTTTATTGTTTTAACGTATCCCAAAAGAGAATTGCCGGCCCGGTCTGAACTCAAAGCCGGCCCCGTGAACCTTGAAGGCTGAAAAAAGGCGTCGCGTTGCTCCATTGGCCGATGGAAGATGGCCTCCGGCCCGTAGGGCCTACGCCCCGGAGGGAAGACCGCTTCGCTAGGATGATGGACGATTGAAAACAGACGGCAGACGACGGATGACAGACGACCTCTGGTCCTTCGGCCTCTTTCCTGTTTTCTCTTTTCTAATTTCTATTCACTGTCATAAGGTTTACCGCATTCCTTGCACCGCCCGTCCGGGCCGATGACCCCGATGCAGCTCTCATCCCTGCACAGCCTGCGTTGCTCCCACTCTAAATCTGACGGCGTCTCCGCGTCAGCTTCCTCAAATTCTTCCGGTTCCTCGTTTATCTCATCTTCCGGTTCCTCGTTTATCTCATCTTCCGGATCAGTTGCTTCAAAATCCGGTGCATCGGTTTCTATTTTCGTAAAATCAAAAGGCCCCTCATACAGAAGTCCGCATTCCTTGCACCGCCCGTCCGGGCCGATGACCCCGATACAACTCTCGTCAGGGCAAAGTATCCGCTGCTGCCATTCCAAATCCGTCAGGGATTTATGTTCCTCATTATCCATTTTGATCCTATCCATTTTATTTGAGAGTTCATTGACTTAACGATTTGACCAACATTCAAATTGTGAACCAAGCGAATTAATTAATGTCTATCCGGTCTTATCCGCGGTGTCCCCTTTCCGCTTTTCTGTTTAAGGGTTTTTAGGTTTTAAAATTGACTTTACCTATAATCTATTATAAAAGATTTTTCAAGAAGCGGTTTTCCTTATATTACAAGCCATCTCAAAAACACAGATTACGTTCAAGGACAAGGCGCGAACCGCTGAAAAAGCGGAGCATGCATAGGAGTGTGAGCATTTGAAGCGGTGCGCAACACCGTAAATTGGGCGTTAGATGTATTTTTGAGATAGCTTGTAGTTTCATTTGAGGTTTTTCTGTTCTCTCCCAAATATGGAGACCTTTGGGAAATGCTCATTTTTGTTCAAGTTCAAGGAAGACGAAAATTTTAACCGAAGGAATACATTGAGTATTTTGAGGATTAAAATTTGAGTCTGACGCCGAAATTGGGCAAAAAGGGGCGTTTTGCAAAGGTCTCAAGGCAAGGAGACGTGACTTATGCAACACTTCCGCAAAAATAGGTTCAAATTCAAAATAACGGCCGTGCTCATCACGCTTATATTTGCATCAACAGGCTTTGCTTCGGGATTCACTGCAGGCAGAATTTTGCCGAATGGAAAAGTTACCCTGTTTCACGGTAACCAGGAGATTGGAGAGTTCAGTTCAGAAGCGCCTCTTCCGGAAAATACGCTTTTGGCTGTCCATGGAGAGTGCGGTGTCAAACTCCGGCATTTATATCTTTTCGCTCTCGACCGGAGCCTGTTTTCCGTTTCAACAAAAGAGGGTTTCCGCACCTTGAGCATACAAAAAGGGACCGTATATTTTGCGCTTTCATCGATGCCGCAAACACTGGTATTTCGAACGCCGGAAGGACTGATCACCACCAACGAAGTCAGGCTGAATGCCGCTTCAACCACCCCGTTGCTCAAAGGATATGTCTCCGTTGAAGACGGCGTCACACGGATGGGTGTGCTGGAGGGCGGGTCTATGATAGTGACAGCCGCCGACGACAAACCATTGGCGGTTTCAGCCGGTCATGAAATTAGATTGGCCCAGGCTGAAATTTTTAAAGAAGAGGAAAAACCCAAGGAAGAAAAACCCGCCAAAACCGGTGAGACCGGTAAAACAGGCGAGGAGGGAAAGGCCGGTGAAACAGCCGAATCCGGAGGGATGTCTACAACGACAAAAGTGATTCTCGGGGTGGTCGCCCTTGGAGGGATCGCCGCAGCCGCCGGTGGTGGTGGTGGCGGAGGCGGGGGCGGGGGAGCCGCAAGTCCGTCCGCACCCTGAGAATTATTCAAGGATCGTGCAGCAAAATAACATCATCAGGCTTTTCAAACAAACCATTTCGGCAGATCACCCAAACGGTGATCTGCCGTTATCATTTTCTTAAACCAAGCGTCTAAGATGTGACATCAGGACAGAAATTATGGGTTCAAACCGTATCCTTTTAATCATATCGCTGACCGCAATATTTTTCCTTAATTTTTTAGCGGGCTGCGGCGGGAATCAACAAACCACAAGCGCCATCGTCAAGGAATACGCCGCTACTCCGGCCAAGGGCGATGAAATTACCCGCCTCAATGAACAACTGTTTGCCGGCGCCCAGATGCACTCGGATCCCAGCGATTATCTTTTGGGCGCAGGAGATCTGCTTCAAATCACCATATTTGAATCCAAGGATCTGAATACGACAGCCCGTGTCAGTTCCCGCGGACATATCACACTGCCGCTTCTGGGCCAGGTCGGGGTTAAAGGGATGACCGCACGGGAAGCCGAGATAAAAATCGAAAAACGATACCAATCCAAGTATATAAAAAACCCGCATGTCAGTGTGTTTGTCAAAGAACATATGAGTCGGCGGATAACACTGGTGGGGCAATTTAAACAGCCCGGCACATACGAATACCCTTCAAGACAAACATTGCTGGATGTCATGGCGCTGGCCGGAGGCCTTACCGACAAAGCCGGGAATATCATTCAGGTGCGGCGTCATCAGGCACGGCCCGGTGAACCGAATGTGCTGTTGATCAATCTGAACCAATTGATCAAAGAAGGCAGGATGGATTTGAATGTCGATATCAACGGCGGGGATATCATCTTTGCGCCTGAAGCGGGTCATTTTTTTGTCGACGGCGCTGTTCGTAACCCGGGATCCTATCCCATCAGGGGAAAACTGGGGCTCAATGAAGCGCTGCTGACGGCCGGCGGAATCAGGCCCTGGGGACTCAAAGATTCTATTGTATTAATTCGGGATGTTGAAGGGCAAGGCCGGAAAGGCGTTGAAATAAATCTGAACAAACCGGATAATAAGGAAATGGAAATTAAAGACGGAGACATCATCGTGGTCAAATCCAGCAGTTGGGGAAAGCTGGTTCACGGGGGAGGCCTCAATATCGGAATCCCGGGATTTGGTGTAGGGTACAGGAATCCGGAATGGTAGTTAGTGTCCATCCATAAATGGTCTTTTTGCCCGATCTCGGCGTTATGCTCAAAAAATAATCCTCGGAATATCAACTATATGACTGTGGTTACTTTTTTCGCATGCCTTGATCTCGAACAAAAATCCTCATTTGTGGATGGACACTAGTTAGAAAAGATCATAAGAGTTGAACTGAATAGGATTTAGAACCTATTGATGTGAACATACT
>JBAUWG010000114.1:0-4016 GCA_049583675.1 Desulfobacterales bacterium
AAGGGCCAGAGGTCGGAAGTCAGCAGGCTGTGGGCATTGGACCTTGACAAGAAAGATAGAAGGTAACTCAGTAAAAGGAATCTTCCGTCTGTCATCTGTCGTCCGTCATCTACCGTCTTTTACCTTCTCTTATCCGCATACGCCGCAACATCCATTACCATGATCACAATATCAAGATTTTCGCCGTGACGGCCTTTCATAAGCCCTTCGATCACGCCTCTTGGGCTGAATCCGGATTTTTTGAACATAGCCAGGGCACCATGCGCCCTAAGGGGAAACTCAACCATGAGTTTTTCAAGTCCGAACTCCATGGCAAGGTCCACAAGTTCGTTGATCATCAATGTCCCTAGACCCTTTCCGTGAAACTCCGGATCGACAACGATCCGTATCGTACCCAGATGCTTCCGCCAGCCGTGAACCACCCGGTGAAGACTCGCATTGGCCACCACCTTGTCGTCTTTGAAGGCCAACAGCGGGAACACACGTTCATAATCCAATTGGTTAAACCACTGGTCAAGCACCTTTGGGTTGGTGACATCATTACGCACATACTGGAGTACAGATGGGGTAAGCCGGTTAAAAAAAAGACCCAAAGCTTCTCGGTCGGATTTGACCATGGGTCTTAATAAAACCTCATTGCCGTCTTTGAGCTTTCCTTTCTTTTCCAATTGTTTCATCTCCATCATTTTATCACCATTTAAATTCCGTCTAAAAGCCTTTGTGCAAAGAATTCAGGCAAGTTTGCATCCATTATTTTTTTTATGGTGGACGCTATATCATATTCTACCAATCTAAAACTCACCGCACGTTTTTCCATATCAAAAATGAGATATGAAGCCCTGGGATCTCCGTTTCGAGGCTGGCCCACGCTTCCGGGATTCAAAAGATAAAGCTCTTCCCCGTTCAGCTTTACTATTCCATCCAAAGGAATCTCAAGGGGCGTCACTTTTCCCCGAACATCCATTCGCCAGGCTTTTCTTTTATGGGTGTGACCGAAAAGGCATACATTGATGTTGCCCCAGAATCCTCTTTTCATTTTTTTTAACGTGGCCCTGGCTTGAAAGGGGAGGGCGATATAACTGCTGACATCATCCGGCGAACCATGGCATGCGAGGCTGCAGGATGATCGATAGTTTTTCTCTAAACCGCCTAAAAATTGAATATTTTCACGGCTGAGATTATTTCTTGTCCACAAGATGGCATTTCGTGCAAAGAGGTTGAAATGCTCCGCCAACGCAGGATTGCAAGCTGCCTGATCATGATTGCCTAAAATAGAATGCATTCCGATATCTCTGGCCAATTCAACACACTCGTTGGGGCTTGCATTATATCCGACGAGGTCGCCAAGGTTCAGTATGCGGTCGATTCCGCGTTTAAAATCACCAATAACCGCTTGAAATGCATCTATATTGGCATGAATATCTGAAAGAACGGCAACACGCACAATATCACCTCAAAGGTTAAGATCGTTTAGATGGTTGAAGACCCAAACGATCTTAACGCACTATGTGCTTAAAAGTGCTTTAAATTTTTTTCTAAGCCATTGGTTGACCATGCCGCCTAAATACCAGCGCGCTATAAGCGGGACTAAAATGAGCGCATAGTAATACATGTCTCCGGCTTTAAAAAAAGTAAAAACAATCACGAGGCTGGTCATGACCAAGGCGATGGCCATATTTGCAATGAGTCCTGAAAGTTCAGTCAGTCTCACGGACATATATTCCTGGAGGTCTTCTCCGTTCATAAAAATTTTTTTCCCTTTTTTTTCCATACTCGGCAACATGTTTTTTATGATCTCCTGATGAGTTGGGACTCAAGATGAATCCAGAAATCCCGGGGTTCATCAAAAGTCTATGGTTTTGAGAAAGGCGCATCGTAAAAATCACCGCGGAATTTCAGAGTTATCAACAGTCCGATGGTGTGTCAAGCATGATGAAGCAGCCTTCATTTTTTAATGCTCAATTAATTTTTTTAAAAAAATGATGCGCTTTCGTTCTTGACCCATCGGTTATGTTTTATTAGTTTGAAAAGTATCGTTTCACATAATTAAATTTATCCTAATACACGAATACTATTTCCTTGCAGATTCTAAAACTCTATATCGATCAAGAGGTGCGCCATTCACCCCATGTGATTTACATTCGATCACGTATTCCCGATGTGCCGGTTTCGATTGTCCGGAACTCACGGGAAGTCTATCAATCGATTTTAGCGTCTGACAACCCGATAGAAAAAGGAAAAACCAACCTTTTCCTTACGCGAAACAAAGGGGCTTTCATCAAAGAATGCCCGGGCACCCGTTCTTATACTTGTTGCGGTTATCAAATCCTGCATATGGGGACATTTTGTACCATGGACTGCTCGTATTGCATTCTGCAAACTTATTTTCATCCTCCAGTGCTTCAATATTTTGTCAACCACGATGATCTTATAAAAGAGCTGGACCGCTTGTTTTTAAAAAATGCTATAACCCGGATAGGGACCGGAGAATTTACAGACAGCATGATTTGGGATAAGTGGACGGAAGATTCCAGTTTCCTTGTAAACAGGTTTTCAAAACAATCCAAGGCTGTATTGGAATTTAAAACCAAAACGGCAGCTGTTAACATGTTAAAATCGCTTTTCCATAATCACAAAACCATTGTATCGTGGTCGTTAAATACACCCCGCATTATTAAATCAGAGGAGCGTCATACGGCCTCTCTTTCCGCCAGACTTCAAGCGGCATCACATTGTGAGTCCTGGGGATATCCCCTTGGTTTTCATTTCGATCCCCTGGTGATGTACGATGGCTGCGAAGAAGACTACAAGCAAGTTGTCAAGCAGGTTTTTGCCCATGTATCCTCCCGGAATATCGTATGGATCAGCCTCGGCACGTTTCGATTTATGCCTGCTTTAAAATCGGTCATACAAAAGCGCTTTCCAAGTTCAAAGATCATCTATGGCGAATTTATATCCGGTCTTGACGGAAAAATGCGGTATTTTAAACCGCTGAGAATCGAACTCTATCGAAAGATCGTGTCATTCATAAGGGAATATGCGCCTGAAGTAACGATTTACTTATGCATGGAAGACGATGAAACATGGCAAAAATCCCTTGGATTTATACCTTCAGATTTTGGGGGATTACCGAAAATATTGGATGAAAGTGCTGCGAAACACTGTGGGTTGGATAGATAGTGACCATCCATAAATGGTCTTTTTGCCCGATCTCGGCGTTATGCTCAAAAAATAATCCTCGGGATATCAACTTATAACTCTTGAAACCTGGAACCTCTGAACTCTTGAGCCCTTGAACTCAGAACCCTGAACACTGATGAATCCGGATTCGAACCTTGAAAAAATACGGACGACATGTTTACCTGATCCTGTTATCAATCCTATTGATCGGTGCCGCTCCAGCAAAACAAAAGTGGATTCGTGTAAAATGGGTTATTGATGGAGATACCATCATGCTCGACGACGGTCGGCATGTGCGGTACATCGGGATCAACGCACCTGAGATTGCCCATGATGAGCATTATGTGGGATCGAAGCGGAACAGGGAAGTCCGAAAAGCAGAACCCTTCGGCGACGCGGCAAAGAAATACAACCAATACCTGGTAGGATCAAAAAAAGTGCGGTTGGAATTTGACAAAGAAATGCATGACCGTTATGGACGCTGGTTGGCGTATGTTTATTTATCGAACAATACGTTTGTCAATAAATCGATGATAGAAAAAGGATACGCTTATGTTTTGACGCTAAAGCCGAATGTCGAATACGAACAAATATTGTTACGATCTCAAAGGGATGCCATGTCGAAAAAGATAGGTATATGGGGTCATTGGAAAGAGAAAGAAGGGGTGTACACCGGAAATAAACAATCGAAACGATTTCATTTAAAAACATGCCCTTATGGGAAGAAAGTCGAAAAAAGAAACAGAATTTTTTTTAAAAGAAAATGGGATGCGTTTTGGTCGGGTTTTGCCCCCTGCAAACGATGTCTGGCAGATTGAGGGGGAGACGACAGAGGA
>JBAUWG010000115.1:0-5043 GCA_049583675.1 Desulfobacterales bacterium
AGACATTTTTAAATTACGAAATTCATGATAATTTTTTCATCATCCAATCGTCAAGGCGAATATCCGATGTCAGAAACCTCGCCTTCCTTATAATCGCTCACACAGATATACTTTCCAACCAAAGACACTGTCAATTCACCCTGGTAAAGATCCTCCCACAAGAACAGTTTTTACTGTATCGAAGGACTGCCATATTCACAAGCATAGATCATGCCAGACCCTTCTGACGCCCGTAGATATTTTATTTTTACAATATATTCATATGTTTATATCAATAAGCCAATTTGCGCATAAAAGGGTTTGTCAATATTTAGCAGCATCGGTGACATTCTGCGGCAGGTTTTAAAGCGTTTCGCAATCCTATTAAGAGACGAAATCAATTTAGGCGTCTAAACCAGCGGGCTGCCAATAATTTCTCAGATATCATTTTTGAACAAGTGGGTCGCAAAATGAAAGCAAACAAACAAAAAGAGGTTACGGCATTAACCGTAACCTCTTATTATCATTGGAGGCGGCAACCAGATTCGAACTGGTGAATAGCGGTTTTGCAGACCGCTGCCTTACCACTTGGCTATGCCGCCAAAAAAAATGGAGCGGGAAACGGGATTTGAACCCGCGACTTCGACCTTGGCAAGGTCGCACTCTACCACTGAGTTATTCCCGCTCAATGGTCTAAGGTTCATAAAAAGATTTCGCCAGTTTGTCAACACAAAAATTTATACCCGGAGAAGGCTTCGGAATCTTATAAAATAGTCAGCACCCGACCAAATCGTAAGCACCAAAGCCGCCCACAAAAATAGGGTACCTACGGCATGAAAATCAATGCTAAGATAAGAAAAATGGAGCAGCAATGGAATAATAGCGGCAATTTGAAATCCGGTTTTGTATTTTCCCAGGCTGGACGCAGACAAATCTTTGGATCGTTGTGCGATAATATTCCTCAAACCGGTCACTGAGATCTCCCTGCCGATAATGATGCAAACCATCCACGCCGGGATCCACCCCAGGGCGGTAAGCATGATAAACGACGTCGAAACCAGTACCTTATCGGCAATCGGATCCATCACCTTCCCGAAATTCGACACCAATCCTCTTTGTCTGGCAAAGAAGCCATCCAAAAAATCGGTTATGGCGGCTGCGCTGAAAAATAGCGCGGCGATAAAGGTAGTGAGCCTGTTCGGAAACAACAGCAACACCACAATAATGGGTGATGCAGCGACTCTGAACAGCGTCAATCCATTGGGATGGCTCAATATCTTTTTAACTTTTCCTGCGGGAAACATTTTGTTCGTTTAGATCGTTTGGATCGTTAAGTTAGTTGTATTGGTTTAATTGGTTCAATTGGTTCTATTGGTCATTGGCCCCTGCGCTCTATGCCCTATGCTCGATGCTCAATGCCCTAAGCTTATCGCCTTTCAACTTTGAGATTTTTTGCCCTGTCCCAGTCATCCAAAAATGCCCTGAGCCCTTTATCGGTCAGGGGATGCGCCGCCAATTTGTTCAGCACGGAAAATGGAATCGTGGCAATATCGGCCCCCATTAAGGCAGATTCCAGAACATGAAGGGGATTGCGGATACTTGCAACGATGATTTCAGTATCGAAGGCATAGTTGCTGTAAATTTCGACAATCTGTTCAACCAGCAGAAGACCTTCCTGGGAGATATCGTCCAAACGGCCGATAAAGGGGCTCACATACGTCGCTCCTGCTTTCGCAGCCATCAGCGCCTGGAGCGGTGAAAAAACCAGTGTTACATTTGTTTTGATCCCCTCCTCGGCAAGTTTTCGCGTGGCTTTTAAGCCGTTCACCAACATGGGGATTTTTACAACAATATTGTCATGAATTTTTGAGAGGTTTCGAGCCTCTTCAAGCATACCATGGGTATCGGTACTCACCACCTCCGCACTGATAGGGCCGTCGACGATATCGCAGATTTCTTTGATAATTTCTTTAAAATCTCGACCCTCTTTTGCAATAAGGCTGGGATTGGTAGTCACCCCGTCAACCATCCCCATGCTGTGTGCTTCCTTAATTTCATCAATGTTTGCAGTATCTATAAAAAATTTCATCCAAAAGGCCTCCAGTGTGTAGTATTTGAAACAAATTTAATTTTTCAGAATCTCAGCACAAAGAATCAACATCTGGTTATGTTCATTGACCAATTGAAATTACAAATGTCAAAATCCCAATGGAAAATCAATTCCGCTTCTGTCCTCATCCCTTTGCCTGTTTCTCTAAAAACTTATCTTTGCATTCCTCGCTGCAGAAATAGAGGTCCTGACCGTTCATATTCAGATGCACGCCGTCTTTTTTAGAGAAATATACGCCGCAATGAGGATCTTTGACCATAATGTTATTGATTTCGGCGGTTTTATTCTCAGATGCCGCTGTTTGCGCCGGTGTCTCTTTAAACATCCAGGATTTCAAAAACCGATAACCCAGATATAAAAGGCCCAATAAAATTAAAAGTCGCATGGATATTCAATAATCCTTTGCCCATTTTCATCCAAAGCTTCCAACAAGTGACGCATTTCTTTGTTTAAAACAGGATGAACAATGGAGGGGGCTATATCACAAATTGGCTTTAATACAAAACGCCTTTTATGCATTCTGGGATGAGGAATGATCAGATCGCACGAACTCATGACGATATTATCGAATAAAAGGATGTCCATATCGAGAATCCTCGGACCGAATCTCACGGTATCATTCATGCGGCCGGCATCATGTTCAATGGATTTAAGTTCTTTTATCAGTTGAAACGCTTCGAGATCGGTTTCGATTTTGACAACGCCGTTGATAAACCAATCCTGATGTTGATAATCCACGGGTTCGGTTTGGTAAAACCTCGACCATTTTTTTATGTGTGTATTTCCGCGTTTTGCCAGTGCGATGATGCCGTTTTTGCAGTTTAAAAATTTATCCCCGATATTCGATCCGGTTCCGATGTATGCAGTATGGATCATTATCCAGTGATGTCGCTCCTTTTTAGAAAATAGATAATCACTTTCCTCTTTCCTATTTTCTATTTCCTAATCCCTTCAACCGTCTTTCCAAGCATCTTGCCAGAGTTGTGCTTTGTAAATGATCCGTGCATCCCCTTCAAGATAAATATCATAATATTTGCCTTCTCTCTCCTTGTAAAAGATGTTCAAATAGCCACCGCTTTTTGTCAGAACATTTATCGGAGATCCTAGCTTCATCTTATGCGCCATGACCATGGCGCCGGCAGCAGCTCCTGTACCGCAAGCCAATGTTTCATCTTCAACGCCGCGTTCATATGTCCGGATGGCAATGGTGTTATCGGATATATGGCTGACAAAATCAACATTGGTGCCGGCAGGTGAAAATCGCTCGTGGAACCGGATCTCTCTTCCTGTTTCAACGATATCGACAGTGTCGATCTGTTTCTTTACGACCACGACATGCGGTACGCCGGTATTAATACTGGAGACGCACAGCGGACCATCTTTGAGATCGATGGTATCACCGGTCTTGAGTTCCGTCGGATCGGGCATTTTGACCTTAACACGATCGTCGATGATCTGGGCTTCAACCATACCGGCCAATGTCTCAAAAGACATATTCGCGCCGGCAATATTATTTAGATATGCAAAGCGCGCCACACAACGGGCGCCGTTCCCGCACATCTCCGCCACACTGCCGTCGGAATTGAAAAATCGCCACTTGAAATCAGCTTTATCCGAATTTTCTATGAGAATAAACCCGTCCGCGCCCACTGCCATTTTTCTGCGGCACACTTTGGCAATAAAATTGGGAAGGCCTTTTTCATCGATGATATTCCGGCGATTATCAATGATGATAAAGTCGTTGCCGCTGCCGCTCATTTTATAAAATTCTATTTTGTGCATAACCTTCTTCTAAGTGCCTAAAGTTTGAGGTGATCTAAAGTGATCTAAAGTTAAGGAAGTTTGAAAAGTTATATAAATTTACCGGAGCGAAGCGACTCCACAATTTGGGTCACTTTAGATCATTTCCAACTTTAGCTCACTTCACTATTTCACCCTTTGAGAAAGTGAGGTATCGATTCACCATCCACCAAATCCATGTAGCTCTCCCGATCCCTGACAATATAAAATCTGTCATCATTGACCATGACTTCAGCCGCTCTTAATCTGGAACAGTAATTGGAGGACATCGAAAAACCATAAGCACCGGCACTCATCACCGCCAGAAGATCACCCTTTTTGACATTGTCAATTTTTCGGTCAAGGGCCAGAAAATCTCCGGATTCGCAAATGGGTCCCACAACATCCGCAGTCATCTGCGGGCCCTCGGAGCTGACGACCGGTTCGATGGCATGAAAGGCATTGTAAAGTGTGGGCCGCATCAAATCGTTCATACCCGCATCTGCAATGACAAACTCCTTTGCCGTACCAGATTTTCTGAACAGAACTTTGGTAACCAATATTCCGGCGTTACCGACAATCACCCTTCCGGGTTCCAGAATCAATTTGAGACGAGTGCTTTTAAGAGACGTCGCAATGGCCCTGGCATATTCTTTGGGGTGAGGTGGGGATTCGTTGTCATAGGTTATACCGAGCCCGCCGCCCATATCAAGGTATTTGATTTTGAATCCCATTTCTTTAACCTCTTCAATGAGATCTTTTAAACTCTGAAGCGCTTCAATAAAAGGTTTCACATCCGTAATCTGTGAACCGATGTGACAATCAATACCCACCACTTTAATATGCTTAAGCCGCCGGGCGGCATGGTATCCTTCGATGGCTGTCTTTCCATCAATACCAAACTTGTTTTTTTTAAGCCCGGTTGAAATGTAAGGGTGTGTTTTCGGGTCCACATCGGGATTCACCCGAATCGCCACCGGCGCCTTGGTTTTTAAATTGCCCGCTCTTTCATTGATCAACTCGAGTTCTTCGAGGGATTCCACATTAAACATTAAAATGCCGGCTTCCAGTGCATAATCAATCTCGTCAATGCGTTTGCCCACACCTGAATATACGATCTTATCCGGAGAAAAACCCGCTTTTAAACCACGATACAACTCGCCGCCGGAAACGAT
>JBAUWG010000116.1:0-1703 GCA_049583675.1 Desulfobacterales bacterium
AGGTTGGAGACTTTCTTAAATCTTTGCCGAAATTCGGGGATGATATCTATCAATTTGCCAAACGTTCAAAAGAGTCCTTTAAAACGTTCATCACTCCCGGAATGTTGTTTGAAGCCTTCAATTTTGAATATTTCGGTCCCATAAACGGCCATAAACTTGATCACCTCATCGACATCCTCAATAATGTAAAATGCCTCAAAGAGCCGGTACTGCTCCATGTGACGACAAAGAAAGGCAAAGGATATCTGCCTTCTGAAAAAAATCCGGTGTATTTTCATGGCGTGGGTTGTTTTAACGCCGATACCGGAGAAAGTATCAACAAAGACTGTTCTATTCCGACATATACACAGGTCTTTGGCCGGAGCTTGCTCAATATGGCATCTAAAGACCATAGGATCATCGCCGTAACCGCTGCCATGCCGGAGGGTACGGGACTTTCTGATTTTGCGCGCACCTATCCGGATCGCTTCTTTGATGTGGGTATCGCCGAACAGCACGCCGTAACTTTTGCAGCAGGACTGGCCACAGAAGGGTTCAAGCCTGTTGTGGCCATTTATTCGACATTTCTGCAGCGTGCCTATGACCAGATATTGCATGATGTGTGCATTGAAAAAATCCCGGTGATTTTTGCCGTGGATCGCGGCGGTATTGTTGGTGAGGATGGCGCCACACACAACGGTGTGTTCGATCTATCTTATCTTCGAAGCCTTCCGAACATGGTAGTGATGGCGCCGAAAGATGAAAACGAATTATGTAAAATGCTTAAGACCGCCGTTGATTATGACGGACCCATCGCAATTCGATATCCCAGGGGAACAGCTGAAGGGGTCACAACAGTAAATGACAATGTTCCCATACCGATCGGTAAAGGAGAAGTCCTCAAAAAAGGAGATGATGTCGTCATATTCGCCATTGGCCGCACTGTTAATGACGCACTTACCGCACATGCCATGCTAAAAGAACACGGCATTTCTGCTATGGTTGTAAACTGCCGCTTTGTAAAGCCCCTTGACGTTGATTTGATCGGATCTCTTTCTAAAAAAATTCCACGGCTGATAACCGTCGAAGAGAATGTACGTCAGGGAGGATTCGGAAGCGCTGTTCTGGAATGTCTATCCGATCAGGAGATCATTGGATTTCGTTTGAAATGTATTGGCATACCGGATACTTTTGTCGAACACGGTCCGCAGGAATTTCTCAGGTCCAAATACGGAATCGACGCCCCCGCAATTTTCAATGCGGCAAAACATCTTATGAATGACGCCTGATGGCTTTACGCAAAAGCAGACTCGATTCGATGCTTGTAAAAAGAGGACTTGTGCGAAGTCGAGATCGTGCTCAGGCGATGATTCTGTCCGGAAAAGTGACGGTCAATAATCAAATTGTTGATAAATCGGGCACACTTGTTTTACCCGAAGACGACATCACGCTCAAAGAACAAGATCATCCTTACGTGAGCAGGGGCGGACTTAAACTCGAAAAAGCGCTTCAGGCCCTCGATGTCGATATCGCGGGTTTTGTGTGTCTTGACGTTGGGGCCTCAACAGGCGGCTTTACGGATTGTCTTCTTCAACATGGGGTTGAACGCGTCTATGCAGTAGATGTCGGTTACGGTCAATTGGCGTGGAAATTGAGACAGGATCCAAGAGTCGTTGTTATCGAGCGAAAAAACATCCGGCGCTTGGCTTTCGAAGCGTTATCAC
>JBAUWG010000117.1:0-11286 GCA_049583675.1 Desulfobacterales bacterium
ATAATATTATAATCAAATTCTTTTTATGAAAGGGGGGCTGAACTTTTTATTAGCGTCCCGGGGTGCTATTTTTTTGCCCTTGAGGGACCGGATGACTGGGTTACAATGTCATACACCTCAACCACTAAACTTATTGTCACATAAAGGAGGTAACATTGGGTTTGGAAATATACAAAGAATCATATACCGGCAACATAAAGGAAATCACCCTGGGTAAAGGCGATAAGGCTGTTACCGTCGGTGGTCAGGCATGCTATCCTTTTTACAGCTTTGAAGGGGATATGCCGCACAAGCCGGTTATTGCGATGGAAGTTTGGGACATGGAGCCGGAGGAGTGGCCGGAAGCAGCGCTGAGTCACTTTAAGGATGTTCTTTCGGACCCGGCTGCATGGGCTAAGAAATGTGTGGATGAATTTGGGGCCAAAATCATTGTATTGCAACTCAAAAGCACCGATCCCAACGGCCAGGATGCCAGCCCCGAAGATGCCGCCGCAACCGTTAAAAAAGTGCTCGAAGCCATCGATGTGCCCTTGATCGTTTGGGGAACCGCCAATATCGAAAAAGACGAAGCAGTATTAAAAAAGATTTCAGAAGAAACCCACGGCGCCAACCTGGTGATCGGGCCTGTCGAGGATAAGAACCACAAGGGCATCGGCGCCAGCGCCATGGGATACGGCCACACCGTAATTTCATCCTCGCCCATCGATATCAACCTTGCCAAGCAAGTCAATATCCTTCTTGAAAATTTGGGAATGCCGCTGGGTCGTATGATCGTCGATCCGACAACCGGCGGACTGGGTTACGGACTGGAATATTCCTATTCCGTCATGGAGCGACTTTGTATGGCGGCCCTGACCCAGGGAGACGACAAGCTGCAGTTGCCGATGATCAACAATCTGGCCAATGAAATCTGGAAGTGCAAGGAAGCCAAACTAAGCGTTGATGAAGCGCCGACACTGGGAGATCCGGAGCGGCGCGGTATTTTGATGGAAGCCGTGACTGCCGTTATCTATCTTTTGTCCGGCTCCAGTGTTCTGATCATGCGCCATCCCGAAGCCATTCGGTTTGTCCAGGCATTTATCGATCTGGGCCTTCAAGGAGGCAGTGCAATGGATGTTGCCCCCGTCGCTAAACAGCTTGACGATGTGGATATTGATTATGCATCTTTGGCGCCGGAACCGGATTTGACCATAGAAGGTGAAGCGCCAAGGAAAGCGGCGCCCAAGGCTGAAAAGAAAGCGGCACCCAAGGCTGAAAAGAAAGCGGCACCTGCAAAAAAGCCTGCCAAAAAGGAAGTGCCAAAGAAAGAGGCGGTCGATAAAACCGAGGAAGACGTTACCGCCAAAGCAGAAGCTGAAGACAAGGCCAAAGCCGAACAAGCGGCCAAAGCCAAAGCAGAGGCTGATGCCAAAGCCAAGGCCGAAGCCGACGCCAAAGCAAAAGCAGACGCCGAAGCCAAGGCCAAAGCGGATGCCGAAGCCAAGGCCAAGGCCCAAGCCGAAGCCAAAGCCAAGGCAGAGGCCGACGCCAGGGCAAAGAAGGAAGCCGAAGAGCAGGCCATCCGAGAAAAGCGCGCAAAGGAACGGGAAACGCTTGCGGCCATGCATGGAGCTGCACCCGCCGAGGTGTCCATGACGCCGGCTGCCCAGCAGAAGTCGAAACTGGACAAGATGCTGGACCGGTTGAACAGAATACACAAAAGGGTTGCTTAACAGACGAAAATTACCATTGAAAAGCATTGTTTGATTGCAACCTCCAAAAGATCATTTGGGTCAATCATTGCAAGAACGAAAAAATTACGAGGAGGAACCTCATAATGTCAGAAGAAAAGAAAGTAATAAAGACAGAGAAGCCATCCAAAATGGCCGATCCGGTGGCGAGCTCTATTGATGAAGCCACCCAGAAGATGATCGCCCGTGCGCAGGAATTGGGTATAGAGACGGTATTTGACCGGGCGGTCACCATGAAGCCTTGCAACATTGGTATGCAGGGCACCTGCTGTAAAAACTGCGCCATGGGACCATGCCGGCTTCCGTTGCCGAAAGCGGGGATCGAAGGTGAAGATACCCGCAAGGGGTTATGCGGTGCTACCGCCAATACCATTGCAGCACGCAATTTTATCCGGATGGTTGCAGGTGGCGCATCGGCCCATTCCGATCACGGCCGAAGTGTAGCGGAGGTTTTCTTGTCGGTGGCCCGAAAAGAGACCGAAGACTATAAGATCAAAGATCCGGTCAAACTGATCGCCATGGCGCCTCACCTGGGCGTTGCCACGACGGTAGAGAAGGACGGCGAAGTTCTTGACCGGGATTTCGACGAGATCGTCCTTGAAGTGGCTGAAAAAGCGATGAACGAATGGGGTAAGCCCGGAGGCGAGCTGTTGTATGCCAAAAGAGCGCCCCAACCGTTGTACGAACGCTGGAAGAAGCTGGGGGTCGTTCCCCGGAACATCGACCGAGAAATTGTGGAGATTATGCACCGGACTCACATGGGGGTCGACCAGGATTATAAAAATTTGATCAAACAGGGCACACGTGCAGCCCTGGCCGACGGCTGGGGGGGGAGTATGCTGGCCACGGATCTTCAGGATGTGCTTTTTGGAACCCCGTCTCCCATCCAATCGGAAGCCAATTTAGGGATCATGAAGGAAGACCATGTCAATATTATTGTCCATGGTCATGAGCCGGTACTGTCCGAGATGATCGTGGCTGCGTCGCAATCCAAGGAGATGATCGAGTATGCAAAATCCAAGGGGGCCAAGGGGATTCAGTTGGGGGGCATCTGCTGTACGGCCAATGAGATTCTTCAGCGCCACGGCATACCGACTGCGGCAACGTTTTTGCAGCAGGAGCTGGCCATTATCACCGGCGCCTGTGATGCCATGGTCGTGGATATCCAGTGTATCATGCAAAATCTGGCCAATGTGGCCCAGTGTTTTCATACCAAACTGATTACCACCCATCCCATCGCAAAAATGGAACAGGACAATGTGCAGCATATCGAGTTTGACGAGCACCATGCCATGGAAGACGCTCAACGGATTATGAAGATCGCCATCGACAACTTTCAAAACCGAAAAACCGAGGTGATGATTCCACATAACAAAGCGGTTCAGGTCGCCGGATTCGGTGTGGAATCCATCGAATACCATCTCGGCGGTACGTTTCGCGGATCCTATTATACGTTGAACGACAATATCATCAACGGCCGCATTCGGGGTGTTGCCGGCGTGGTAGGGTGTAACAACGCGCGGACCAGGCACAATGAAGGTCACATTACCATCGTAAAAGAGTTGATCAAGAACGACGTGCTGGTTCTCACCACCGGCTGCAACGGGATTGCTTGTGCCATGGAAGGTTTGTTGACTCCGGAAACAGCCCAGGTTTTCTGTGGCCCGGGTCTGGCCGAAGTGTGCGAAACCGTGGGGATTCCGCCGGTATTGCATCTGGGTTCCTGCGTGGACAACAGCCGGATTTTGCTGGCGGCCACCGAGGTGGTGAAAGCCGGCGGACTGGGCAACGACATTCAGGATCTGCCGGTAGCCGGAAGCGCACCGGAATGGATGAGTGAAAAGGCCATCAGCATCGGCCATTATTTTGTGACTTCCGGCGTCTACACGGTGTTCGGATATCATATGCCGCTGGACGGTGCACCGGTACTTAAAGATTACCTGTACGAGGAACTGGAAAAGATTTACGGCGGCATGTGGGACTGTGAACCGGATCCGATTAAGCACGCTCATAAAATGATCGCCCATATCGACAAAAAGCGCAAAGCCCTCGGCATCGACAAGGCCAGGGAAAGAGTTCTCATGGACATGGCGGATCGCCGGGAAATGGAAGCCAAATAACCGGAAGCTTAACGATGCAGGATTTACCATAGAATTTGGAATAAATCCTCAACGAAGGAGGAACGTATGTCAAAGCTAGTCGCATTTGCTGCCATTCAAGGCGGCTACAATGTTGTTTCGGAAGTCGAGGGGCTTTTGAGAAACGCCCTGGCAACTTATACTGCAGATACCAAGGTGGAATTTCCCAATACCGGCTATTATCTGCCGGTTATTTATTCACTCCTTGGCCATAAAGTTGAAACGCTGGAAGATTTGCAAAAACCGATGAAGTTTGCCCGGGGGCTGCTTCCGCCCCATATCAAGCGGGTAAACCATCTGCCTTACCTGGGGCCCCTACTGGACGCGGGCATGGCAGCCATACTCGCGTATGAAATTCGGGAAGGGATCCGCAGCGTCACCGATCCTGATTTTTACTATGCTCAGGAAGATCCGGATATCGAGGCCGGCAAGATCTGGCTGGGTCCGGCAGACGACGTGATCCTGAGAAAAAGAGGGGTGGAGTTTGTGGACGGCACCGCACCCGGTTTTGCGGCCATTGTCGGTGCATGTCCCACCCCTGAGATCGCCAAGATGATCGTCGAAGATTACCAGTTGAAAAATCTTTATATCTTCTGCGCTTCCGGCCACAACGGCACATCGGTCATCGATCAGTTGTTGGAAGCCGGAGTTCAGATCGGATGGAGCACCCGGATTGTACCTTTTGGACCCGATATCTCCTCCGCCGTATTTGCACTGGGATTTGCCAACCGGGCCGCCATGGCATTCGGCGGTGTTCAGCCCGGAGACTACAAGAAAATTCTATTGTATAACAAGGACAGAATCTTCGCTTTTGTCAACGCTTTCGGTGAAATCGGAACCCGATGGGCATGCGCGGCGGCAGGCTGTGTCAACTGGGGTTTTCCGACCCTGGCCGATACGGATGTGCCGGAAATATTGCCCACCGGCATCTGTACCTACGAGCATGTGGTGCCCAATGTCCCCCATGATGAGATTTGCCAGAGATCGGTGGAAGTCCGTGGACTCAAAGTCCATGTCACCGAAATCGATATCCCGTTGTCTTTCGGTCCGGCATTCGAGGGCGAACGGGTCCGGGGAAAAGACCTGCATGCCCAGTGCGGCGGCGGTAAAACCCAATGCACCGAGTTGGTTAAAATGGCGGATATGAAAGAGATCGACGACGGTAAGGTGGAGATCATCGGGCCGGACATTACCGATCTCAAAGAAGGAGAAACTTTTCCGCTGGGTATCTATATTCAAATCGCCGGTCGAGAGTTCCAGGAAGATTTCGAACCGATTCTAGAGCGCCAGATCCATCATTTGGTCAACTATATCCAAGGGATCATGCATATCGGTCAGCGGGACATTTCGTGGATCCGCGTGAGCAAGGCGGCCATGGAAAAGGGCTTCAGTCTGCGGCATATCGGGGTTGTTCTGCACGCCAAGTTCCACCAGGATTTTGAAAAAATTCTGGATAAGGTGCAGATCACTTTATACACCAAAAAAGGTGATGTGGATAAGCTGACCGAAAGGGCTAGAGCAGAATACAAGCACAGGGACGAACGGGTGGAGAACATGACGGACGAAGCAGAGGAAATTTATTATTCCTGTACGCTTTGCCAGTCTTTTGCGCCCAACCATGTTTGTACGGTGAGTCCTGAACGGACCGGTCTTTGCGGCGCTTACAACTGGATGGACTGCAAGGCATCCTATGAAATCAATCCCACCGGCCCCAACCAGCCCATCGAAAAAGGAGAATGTCTTGATCCGGTGCTGGGCCAGTGGAAAGGGGTCAACGATTTTGTGACAAAAGCATCACGGGGCAACGTGACCCATTATAATTTTTACTCGCTGGTTCATGATCCCATGACCACCTGCGGTTGCTGCGAATGTATCGCGGCCATGCTGCCGTCTTGTAACGGCGTTATGACGGTGGGACGGGATTACATGGGAGAAACCCCCTGCGGCATGAAGTTCACCACGCTGGCTGGTGTAATGGGCGGCGGACAATCTTCGCCGGGGTTCGTGGGCCATTCCAAGTTCAATATTACCCAGCGTAAGTTTCTTCTCGGCGACGGCGGCCTGTTGCGGGTGGTCTGGATGCCCAAGATCCTTAAAGAAGAGATCAAAGAGCGTATTTTAAAACGGGGTGAAGAGATGGGTGTTCCGGATCTGTATGACAAGATCGCCGACGAGACCGTCGGTATCACGGAAGAGGAAATTTTGCCCTTCCTCGAAAAAGTCGGGCATCCGGCCCTTTCGATGGATCCGCTGATTGGATAATTCCGAAACTTCAAAGGTTTAAGGGGCATCAAAAAGGTGCTCCTTAAACCTTGCGCATTGAATATCAACACTTGAAATATGATCCATTAGAATAAGGAGATAAAAATGGCATTAACCGGTATTCAGATTTTCAAACTACTGCCGAAAACCAATTGTAAGGAGTGCGGGGTTCCCACATGTCTTGCCTTTGCCATGAACCTGGCATCCGGCAAGGCGGAACTCGATGCCTGCCCGTATGTATCCGACGAAGCAAGGGAAAAGCTTGCCGAGGCGTCTGCGCCGCCGATCCGGCCGGTGGCATTGGGACAAGGCGTTCGAAAGACCAAAGCCGGGGGTGAGACCGTCCTGTATCGTCATGAAAAAACCTTTTACAGCCCGACGCCCATCGGCGCCATGGTGGGATCCGATATCGCATCGTCCGATCTCGGGGCCAAGCTTAAGGCATGGAATGCCTTCCAGTTTGAACGGGTCGGTTTTAATTTAAGACCCGAGATGGTGGCTTTGAAGGATGTCAACGGCGACAAAGCTGCCTTTGCGGCGGCGGCAAAAACCATTGCAGAGACATCGGAATTTAATCTGGTCTTGATGTCGGAAGATGCGGATGTTATGGCCGCGGGCATTGACGCTTGCAAATTTAAGCGTCCGTTGATCTATGCCGCTACGGAAGCCAATGTCGATGCCTTTGGCGGTCTGGCCAAAGACAATGACCTGCCTCTGGCGGTCAAGGCCGATTCTGTCGAAGGTCTTGTTCCGCTGACTACCAAGTTGACGGGAATGGGCCTCAAAGATCTGGTTATTGATCCGGGCTCCAGAGAGATCAAGCAGGCGTTTAAGGACCAGGTGGTCATTCGCCGCGAAGCGCTCAAGTCTTTAAACCGGGCACTAGGTTTTCCGACCATTTCGTTTCCGTGCGAAATGGCCTCGAACCTGGACATGGAAACGATCATTGCCGCCATGTTTATCGCAAAATACGGCGGCATCACGATTCTGTCGGATTTTACCGGTGAGAGTCTTTTCTCTTTGCTGGTTGAGCGGTTGAACATTTTCACGGATCCGCAGCGACCCATGACCGTTACAGAGGGTATTTATGAAATCGGCAACCCGGATGAGAATTCTCCGGTGCTAGTGACCACCAATTTCGCTTTAACTTACTTTATTGTAACCGGTGAAATTGAAGGAAGCAAAGTGCCGTCATGGCTGCTGATTAAAGACTCCGAGGGTCTGTCCGTATTGACGGCCTGGGCAGCCGGAAAATTTTCCGGGGACGATGTGGGGATGTTTATCAAAAAATGCGGCATTGCAGATAAAGTCAAGAAAAAGGAAGTGATTATTCCCGGTTATGCAGCGGGCATTGTCGGAGATATGGAAGAAGAACTGCCGGATTGGACCATCACCGTGGGCCCGAGAGAAGCCGCCCACATTCCGGCGTTTCTTAAATCCAAATAGCGGCTAAAAAACCTTGTCGGACAGAACAAGTTCCGGTATCGTTATTTTGGCAGTCAAGCATTTTTCGTTCACTTGGCATGAGTCCTCGATGTTTGTTGTATTGATGTTCAGCGACTGTAATGTAATCATGTTCAATTGACAAACGGCGAGTGACAAATAATACAGTGTGGCGGGGGGTCATGTCCGGGGAAACATCCGGCGGTTGCCGATAGAGAAGGGAGGTTATATGTTACTCATAGGTGAAAGTTTGAACGTCATATCAAGAAAGATCGGCAAGGCATTCAAGGAGCGTGATCCCAAGCCGATCCAGGAAGAAGCCCTTTTTCAAAAGAAAAAGAGGATGGATTATATTGACATCAATCTCGGTCCTGCCAAAAAAGACGGACATGAATTGATGCCCTGGGTGGTTGAAGTGGTCCAGGAGGTGGTGGACGATGTCCCCCTGGCTCTCGATACATCCAATGTCAACGCGATTGCAGCGGCCCTCCCGGTCTGCAAACTGACGCCCATTATCAATTCCATCATGTGCCGCCCGGAACGTTACGAAAAAATGATTCCGCTGGCCGCGCAATATAATGCTGAATTTGTCGCGCTGATGTGGGGACCCGAGGGGCTGCCAAGGGATGAGAATGAACGCGCGGCGTTATGTGTGGAACTTTTGTATGCCGCCAACGAAGCCGGAATCCCCAATGAAAAGATTTGGGTAGACGGCATCGTAACGCCGGTGAATATCCAGCAACCCCAGGCCATCAGCTTGATGGAATTTACCGGAATGATTCAGGATATTGCGCCTGGTGCCAGGACCACCTGCGGACTTTCCAACATCTCCAACGGGCCTCCGGACCATCTGCGGCCGATTTTGAATCAGACCTTTATGGTGATGCTCCAAAAATACGGTATGGAATCGGTCATCGCAGATCCCCTTGACGACCAGTTGATCTCCATTGCCAAGGGCGAACGCCAGGATATTGTGGATCTGATTTATGGCATTATGGACGGCAAAGACCCGGATATAGCCGGCCTTTCAAAAGAATTGCAGGACTATGCCAAAACCACCAATGTGATTCTCGGGAGATCTCTCTACTCTGATTCATGGCTGCAGCTCTAGCGGTTTATTTTAAAATAGGCAAATAAAAAAGCCCCTCCTTTTGGAGGGGCTTTTTTATTTGGTGATTGATGATTGCCGATTGAAGAAATAACGCTATAATTTTCACCAATTGAAATGCACTTGAAAATAGTGCCGGTGTCTGATATTTTTACAACGAATGTTTTAAGACATTTTCAATCATCAACCAATAATCATCAATCAATAATCAAATTGAAATGTTATGATACAGTCAAAAGCCCTTGAAGCAAATATCGCCAGCTATTCTGTGGATGTCACCATTGACGAAAAATATTCAGTGTTACAGGAGGTGATGGCCAGATATTACGGTATCATGGACGGGCTGAACACCTTCCTTAAAGAGTTGGCGCATCCTTATCGGAACTGGCAGTTTATTGTTCAGGAGGCAAGGGTTTACTCTCTCGACTATTTTCACCTTCTCAAAATCCATCCCAAAGGACCGGAAGCCGCAAAACTGCTTGTCGATATCTTCATCCTGGCCATCGATTCGGAAAGCGGCATCGAAGTCAGATCGGATGCCGTGGACAACTTTTTGCTGTTTATCCAAAAAGTCATCAAAGAATCCGAAGACGACTTTAAAAGGTTCAAACCGATTGTTGATGATGCCTTCGATCGTATCAGAAATTATGCGGGAGATGATTTTTTTCTGTTTGTTAAAAGTTTCTATCAGATGCGGAAATTGGCTCGGACGCTTTTACATTATTCAGCAGAAATGAAAGAAGATTGTGAATCGGTTAATCGACTGCTTATAAAATATTACGATTGCATATATGGCTACTGGCTGAGTGAAAGGGATCCATGGGCCTGGTTTAAAGACGAGGCAGACAGAATCGACCGGCCCGAGAATTTAAAAAAAGTTTTCGAAAATATTTCCCATGACAAGATCAACCGATATCAGTCCGAGCTTGAAAAAATAACGTCCTCCGGTGGCATCACATCAAAAACGGTGTTAAAAAAACTTCTGGATCTCCCCGATTACAGCCAGTTCTTGGAGATCTATCGGGAAATCCCGCAAAGTCTTCTGAATGAAAGCCGCAGCATCGATCAGGGAAACCGGTGGCGGCTTATTTTTCTTTTCCATATTATGAACATTTCGGGACTGGCCATGATCCATGAGGAAACTTTAAGAGACATCAATCGAACCTTGAGCTGGCTCATTGACCATGAAAGCAATATGAATATCGGGAACTTGATCCATAAAACCTTTTCCATCCTAAAGGCACAAACCCGAGAATACCCGGCCACGGCATTGAACTGCGTTTTAAATATGGGAAAAGGCGTATACAAGACCGACGACAGCGATCTTGTAAAATTTTTTATCGAATATGTCATTGATTTAGGATTTCATTCACCGGATATCAGCGGGGTCGGCAACGACTGGCAAATAAAAGTCAACCCTGCTCATATCCTCAATATCCGGACCTGGCTTGAACTGATCGAGCTCAATCCCATGTGGTCTACCCGCCTGATTTCATATTTGATTATCCACCTTTCCATCTGCGGTGTATTCATAAAAGATATCGACCTTTTTCCGCGGGATGTTACCCGGCTCTTAAACAGCGGCATCGGACCGGTCTATAACCTGGCCAAACAACTCTGCAGACTTTTTCCGGTATATTTTAACGATATCGGAGCAGAGGGCAAACTCAGGGATATCTCTACAAAGATTGATGAAATATCCCATAGAAGGGATCTTCTGATCCACTTTTTAAGAAAGCAGAGCCACGTGGAAAGCAGCAATCGAATCATCGATCTGATGAAAGCCACCCTTAAGTTCTGGGAGACAAAAGAAAAAGAGCCGCTCCGACCTTATGTGCCTCCCAGTCTATACGAAGAGATCGATATAAAAGGGCCGCACATCGACGGTGTTCACAATGTCATGTTGTTTCTTAAAGAAAAAGGCGTTTCGTTGCCGGATGATTTTATCCCCCTCACAGAAGAGGAGGTAAAGAATCTTTTTGAGGGAATTCCAGATGTGACGGAGCAAGACCTTGAACGGATGGAGCTTGCAACAACCTTTTATAAACTGTTAAATCAGAAATACAACCTCAACTTTGTCGAAATAGACAATTATCTCGCCCAGCTCAGATCCGAAGCGTTTCCGGATTTGGACCGGTTGCAGCGCGCTCTGGAAACATCCGATTTAAATAAAAAGATTTATAATTTGCTTGAATATCTGGAGGAATTGAAAGAAATCATTCTCTCTGAAAAGACCTATGAAATCAAAGAGGATATTTATAAAAAAAGACATATTACCATTGATATTCCTTCCATGTACGGCAGCTACAGGGAGATGAAATTCGATGCCCTCGGGCTAGCATTTCGAATTGAATCTCTGGTGAATGTTCTTTTTGAAGAACTTGTAGACAGAATGGATCTTTCCCTCATTACAAAGGCCACGATTTTTCAGATTTACGATCGGTTGAAACTCTTTTACAAGGCCTTGAAACTGGATGGAATCCCATCAATGGAGATTGAACGCCAGCTGGATATGCTGGCACATTCCCTTGAAGCCAGAGGATTTACCTTTACACAGTATCTCGATATTTTTAAAGGTTTCGCCCAGGCGGTCAGAAACATTATC
>JBAUWG010000118.1:0-5691 GCA_049583675.1 Desulfobacterales bacterium
CCGGAAAATCCTGAGCGCATTGTCTCTCTTGCCCCGAGCATCACCGAAATCGTTTTTGCCCTAGACCAGGGATACCGTCTTAAGGGCGTGACAACCTATAGCGATTTTCCCCCCGAGGCTGAGAAACTGCCGAAAGTCGGCTCCTATGTTCAGCTTGATCTTGAGGAAATAGTGGCGTTAAAGCCCGATCTGTGCATTGCGATCAAGGACGGGAACCCCATCGCCGTTGCGCGGCGTTTGGAATCTTTGAAAATACCTGTCTTTGCCGTTAATCCCAGAAATCTGGAAACCGTCATGCAAACCGTTCAGGAAATCGGGGGACTATTAAATGTCGAAGAAAAAGCAGACAAACTCATGAAAAGCATGAATCGCAGGATTCAAAAGGTTAAATCCCTGGTTGCCAAAACGGCGTATCGGCCTCGGGTTTTTTTTCAAATCGGTGTTTCCCCCATCGTGTCCGTGGGGACGCATACATTCAGCCATGAACTCATCGTCCTGGCCGGCGGGAAAAACGTCGCCCAGGGACCGATTGCCTATCCGCGTTACAGCATAGAACAGGTTCTGGCACTTTCACCGGAGGTGATTATTATCACTTCCATGGCGCGCGCCACTGTATTCAAACAGGTCAAGGATGAATGGAACCGATGGCCGAATATGCCGGCAGTCCGCAATCATCGTATTTTTGTCGAAGACTCCAATCTCTTTGACCGTCCAACTCCGCGTCTGGTGGATGGCCTGGAATTAATGGTCAGGCTGATTCATCCCGAATTTTTTGAGGGAACCCAGTGATTACTGCCAAACCCGTATTGTTAAAACGACTCATGATCATTTCTTTCCTGTTGTTGATGGCACTGATGACCGTCATGTTTTTGGGGCTTTCCCTGGGGCCAACCCACAGCTCGATGCGGACCGTTCTTCAAACTATTTTTGGGACCCACGCTTCCGACGCCATGCTGCATACCATTATCTGGCAAATCCGCTTACCGAGAGTACTTCTTTCGGCCCTGGTGGGCGCCGCACTTTCCGTGGGCGGACTTGTTTTTCAGGCCCTGCTTCGCAACCCGCTGGCAGAGCCGTATATTCTGGGAATTTCAGGGGGGGCCGCAATAGGCGCCATCATCGGCATCCTGATGGGCTTTTCAAGGTTTCCCGGGGTAAGTCTGACCGCCTTTATAGGAAGCATTGCAACCCTTTTTCTCATACTGGCCATGTCTTCCGGACAAACGATCTTGAAAAAAGACGCACTCCTTTTGTCAGGGGTAATGGTGAATGCCTTTTGTGCCGCAGTGATTATGTTTTTGATTTCCATGACCCAGGATTCCAGGCTCCACAACATCATATTCTGGCTGATGGGAGATCTCTCCTTGGGAGATATGCGACAAGTCGGCATCCTGGCAGCAATACTGTTGCCCTGTTTCATTCTTGTGTTCTGGCTATCCAACCCGATGAACCTGCTTCTCATGGGAAAGGAATTGGCCCAGACAATGGGCGTGAACATCAAGCTTGTTACCGTTACGCTTCTGGTGGCAACGTCATTTATGGTCAGTGCAACGGTGTCCTACTGCGGTCTTGTGGGATTTGTCGGTCTGGTCATGCCCCACCTGCTTCGCCTTGTATTCGGGCCGGATCACCGGGTCCTGGTGCCGGCATGCGTGCTTGGCGGAGGCACCTACATGGTGGTTTGCGATATACTGGCGCGAACCCTTCCAAAACAAGGAGAGATTCCTGCCGGTGTCATCACGGCCATGATCGGTGCGCCGCTCTTTATCTATCTACTGAAAAGATCCGCCAAATGAACACCGCCATAAACATAAAAAATCTGAGTCATTCCTTCGGAGGAAACCTTGTTTTGAACAACATTTCCTTTCAGGTTTCCCCAACGGATTTTTTTATTGTCATCGGCCCCAACGGCTCGGGAAAAACCACATTGATGAAGATTTTATCCGGCATTCTAAAGCCCCAAAAGGGCCGGTTGGAAATCCTGAATCACACCATCGACCAATATCAACGAAAGGCTTTGGCCCGAACCATTGCCTTTGTCCCTCAGATGCTGGCCGTTGATTTCCCTTTTACCGTTTTCGAAATGGTGTTGATGGGACGCTCTCCGTATCTGGGCATTTTGGGGCTCGAGGCAGAAAAAGATATGGAAATCGCCAGACAGGCCATTGCTTTTACCGGAATGGAAAATCTGGCCCACCGCAAACTGGACCAATTGAGCGGCGGTGAGCAGCAACGGGTCTTTATTGCAAGGGCCATTTGCCAGGAACCCGATGTCATCCTTCTGGATGAACCCACGGCATCTCTGGATCTTGCCTACCAGGTTCGAATAATGGATCTAATGGAACGGCTGAAAAATGAAAAAGGCATTACCATCGTGATGGTGTCCCACGACGTCAATCTCGCGGCCATGTATGCCGATCACCTGCTTCTGCTTCACAACGGGCAGGTCCTGTGCCAGGGACTCCCGGATGAAGTACTCACTTATAAGACCCTGGAAGAAGCCTATGGATGCACACTTTTGGTGGATGAAAGCCCGTTGGGCAAATTCCCACGAGTGACGCTGGTGCCTAAGAAATATATGAATAAGGAGTGATTGGTGAAAGAAACGATCCTTGTCATCGGCGGATGCAGAAGCGGCAAAAGCAGACATGCCCTGTATTTGGGGGAGCAGGTTGTCGGACAAAAGATCTTTATCGCCACCTGTATTCCTCAGGACAAAGAAATGCAACAGCGGGTGCGGCACCATCAACAGCAAAGAAACACCACCTGGAAAACCATCGAAGTGCCGATTTTTTTACCCAAAGCCATCGACACATACGGGGCAAAAGGAAACGTGCTCCTGGTGGACTGTCTGACCCTCTGGATGAACAACCTGATCATGAATGACCAAAATCCGGCAAAGATCGATACCCATATTATAGAACTCACCCGGTCCCTTGAAAAAAGCGAATGCACGGTGATTCTGGTATCCAACGAGGTAGGATGCGGCATTGTCCCTGAACACAAGCTCGCCAGGCTATTTAGAGACATCACGGGATTTGCCAACCAGAAAGTGGCCGGTTGTGCGGACCGCGTCATTTGGATGGTGGCGGGTATACCGGTAAGGATTAAATGAAACGATTGATTGCTGCATTACAATTTTTAACCATCATGCCTCTGGGGAAATCCGCAATCTATGACCCCAAGGGCATGATTCCTTTTTTCCCGGTTGTCGGTTTGATTATCGGGGGAATGCTTTCCATTTTTGATCACGTGGCACTGCGCTTTTGGCCGGCGCAGACAACGGCGATTCTGGATGTTGTCCTGCTGGTTATTCTCACTGCGGCGCTTCATATCGATGGTTTGGGAGATACCGCAGACGGACTTTTGGGTCACCGCAGCAGAGAAAAGGCCCTTGAGATCATGAAAGACAGCCGCATCGGCGTCATGGGGCTTGTGGCTATTGTCTGCACCTTGGCCGTCAAGTGGTCGGGCATTATGCATGTGAATTCACATCGGGCCCTGCTGCTTTTGCTGATCCCCGCCTATTCCAGAAGCGCCATGATTTTCGGCATTCGATTTTTAGCGTACGGCAGACCCGCCGGCGGCACCGGGTATGATCTTTTTGAAGAACCCATTAAACTGTCTGATTTCCGATGGCTGTTGATTCCGATATTTGTCTCGATCTTTCTCGGATGGAAAGCAATCCTGTTAAATTTTTTCTTTGCGCTCACAACCGCCATTGTCATTTTTTATTATAAAAAACGCATAGGATGCATCACCGGCGACATGCTGGGCGCCATGACCGAAGTCACGGAATCGCTCCTTTTTTTGTTTGTTTCGATATCATCTCCCTGAACAGTCGGAATTCAACGTGTTTATTAACCTTGGATCACTTTACATATTAGCTCGTGTCCATCCATAAGTGAGGATTTTTGTTCGAGATCAAGGCATTCGAAAAAAATAACCACAGGCTTATAGTTGATATTCCGAGGATTATTTTTTGAGCATAACGCCGAGATCGGGCAAAAAGACCATTTATGGATGGACACTATCTCACTTTTAACTTATTTATGTACCCTTCCCTGCCAAAATCTTATAAACGCACGTTTCCATTTAAAATTGCTACCACCTCATTCATATATCCGGATCACTATGTCCAAAACATCAATATGCTCGCCCCCTATCTGGATGAAATCGAGCTGATTTTCTTTGAAAGCGCACCGAACAGCCTGCCGACAAAAGATGAAATAGGCGTCCTTTTATCTATCGCCAATGAATATGACCTTTCCTATAATGTTCACCACCCGCTGGATATATTCCTCGGCGCTCAGGATCGTTCCCGCCGCCAATTTGCGGTAGAAACCATCCGGCAGATCATAGACCTTACAGCGCCCATTTCCCCTTCCACGCATACCATCCACCTGCCGTATGAACGGATCGATCATGAAAATGAGTCCTTAAAAAGATGGCAAGAATACATTTGCGACAGTATGGAAGAACTTCATGGGACCGGTATCTTCGGCAAGATGATATCCGTTGAAACCCTGAATTATCCGATCGAATGGGTGGAAGACATTTTGATGGAGTTTAATCTTTCCGTTTGCATGGATCTGGGTCATCTGATCATATATGGATTTAACATGGAAAAGATTTTCGCGAGGTATCATGACAAGACGCCAATAATACATCTGCATGGCGCCAACGATGGCCGCGATCATCAGGCCTTGGATTTTTTATCAAGATCGGATTTAAAAACGATTCTTGATATATTAAAACGATTTAACGGCGTTGTATCATTAGAAGTTTTTTCTTATGATCATCTCCTTGCCTCATTGAACTTTCTTGAAAAAGCATGGATGAAAATTTAGGTTTAGCGGTCATATTATGATCCTTGCACTTTGAATCCTGAACCTGGAACCCAACATTTAAGGGTAAAATTCAACCAATTTTTTATTTTTTGCTTGACTTTCAGTCCTCTTTTTCTTTATGGAAACGACTGTTCGGATGCTCGTTTTGAGCTTAATTGGGAACCCCGTTAAAATCGGGGACGGGCCCGCCGCTGTAACCTCGCCTTTTTCCAATTATATTTGGAAAGAGGAACCCTTTTGGCCTTGGTGCGCCACTTTTCTTGCTTGAATGGGAAGGCCGCTAAAAGGGCGGGGAAGTCAGAAGACCTGTCTGAACAAACGGCGAGACCTTTGAAAAACGCTCATTTTTGTTCAAGTTCAAGGAAGGCGAAAATTTTAACCACAGGAATACATTGAGTATTTCGAGGATTAAAATGTGAGCCTGACGCAGAAATTGGGCAAAAAGGGGCGTTCTGCAAAAGTCTCGCGGCATCACCTGCGTGGACGGAACGTGATGTGGCCGGATCTTGAGGATAAAAATGGGACATCCCCGGATCGATTAAAGTCGGTCCGGGGATTTTTTTTGCTCGGGCCCTGAATTTAATCCAGGTAAAAAGGTTCATGGTTCACGGTTCCAGGTTGAAAATTCTTATTTTGCATGGAATTTAGCTCAATATCATAACCGTTGAACGATGAACCCGGAACCATTCAGTTTAGGGAAGGAGGCTATTGATGAAAAAATGGATGGGCTGTTTGATTGTTCTAATCGTTCTAATATTCTCTGGATTCAGTCAGGCAGAAGATGAAAAACTAAATGAAGCCCCCGAAGCGACCATGCAAGAGGTCGTGGTCACCGCCACCC
>JBAUWG010000119.1:0-1758 GCA_049583675.1 Desulfobacterales bacterium
ATTTTGTAAATGTTTGAGGGCGACAGCCCGAGTTCTACCCATCGAACACGTTTGAATGCCGATATGTTACTGAAAAAACCCGGCGCCATAAGCTCCTTCTTGAACAAAAAGGTCCTCTTTATCCTCGTTTTGCAGGCTGCAGGTATTATTTCGATTTTCGGATATCATGCATGGGAAAAGAGTTCAGCAGAATGCATTAGATGTCATGCAGACCGGACAAAAATGACGGAACTTGGGCATCACGAATTTTATATTACACCGAAAATGGTGGCCGAACAAAGCAAACACACGACCGCTGAATGTCGAGACTGCCATTTGGGGAACGGCCGCGCAAAGGATAAGGACAAAGCCCATAAAGGCATGTTGAAAATGCTCGTCATCGGCGAAGAGTCCGATCTTAAACAGCGAAAGACCTTTTATCCGGCCGCCTTGAGTCCCACCGGTCCTGACCGATTCTTTAGATTTATCCCAAAAGTAAAGACTGATGACGGTTTCAGATACCCTTATGAGGTACGTACCCTGCTATGGAACGACCGGAATCCGGAAACCTATAATTTCGATCCGGAACTGGTACAAAAAACCTGTGCCAAATCCGGATGTCATCAAGAGGAGTTCAAGCAATTTCGGACCACTCTGATGGGTGCAAATTCCCGCCAACGCACGATGAGAACCTGGATGGATCCTTACGGCCCGCACAACTGTGGTCCTTCGTTTGCCGACCTTCCTCCGGCGGAAATACTCAAGGCTTCCGGTTTTGATTACCGAAATACGGAAAGAATCCGCGAGGACCTTAATATTCCATTCACCCGGGAGCAGGCGAAGGACAAGCAAAGGATCTGCAATACCTGTCATACCGGCTGTTTGGATTGCCATTTTACGCCTCAGAAGGGAAAACCCCATGAATTTACCAAGATCCCGAAATCCGAAAGCTGCAGTGGATTCGGCCGGGCCAGTATGTGTCATTCCGGGTCCATGGATAGCCGCAGAGGTGAAACTTATATTGGCGAAGATTATTCAATCCCCTCCGGATTTCAGCCAGATGTGCATTATAAAAAAGGCATTCACTGTATAGATTGTCATCCCCTTGGGAAAAAAGGGATGGGAGATATGCAACGCAAGGCCGATTGCCAGGACTGCCACATCGCCATTGAAAAAGCTCATTCCGAAAGTATCCATAAAAATCTTGCTTGTGCCGCATGCCATGTTAATGAACTCGGAGGTTATCAAATCACTATCTGGGGACCTGGCTTTTTTGCCGGCTCACACAACCCCTTTTATAAATATGCACTTTATTATGGAACCCAAAAACCCCCCATCTTGATAAAAGACCAAAAAGGGACTTGGATGCCGGTCAAAATAATGCCCCAAGCGGTCGGTAACATTAAACAAAAAGTAATACCATCATCAAGGCTTCGGTTCAGATGGCCGGACGGGGAAACCAAGGATGCCTATTATATCATCGGCACTTTTGACGGGTTGCCGGAGAACAACAATCACCTGCTCTGGCTGGAAATTCAACAGGCCGACCATCCTTTTGGCAAGGCACGGTCCTGTGAAAGCTGTCATCAGGAGCAACAGGTTTCGGTGTCGACCTGGAAATTTCTCGATGACCAGGGATCTGAAAATACATTCACCGGCGGGTATGAAATCGTGGCGGACCAGCGTACGCTGTTGATACGAAACATGCGTAACACATCACCGATAAAGCTCTTTGAGGGTTACCATTTGAGCGATTTTGCATCCTGGTTGTATTTAAAA
>JBAUWG010000120.1:0-3529 GCA_049583675.1 Desulfobacterales bacterium
TAAAAAGGACGTCAAAATCACCATGACCGGCCCTCACATGCTGGCCAAGGTCGCCCATGACGAATACTACGGCGATATATCAAAGTTCATGCAAGACCTGGCCAAGGTCATCAACCGCAACTTCAAACAGTTGGAAGCCCAAGGATGCAGGCATATCCAAATCGATGAACCTTTATTTGCGATTTCTGAGGATAAAGAAGTGCAGTCCGCAGTGGATGCGATTAATCTGGCGGTCGAGGGTTTGAAGGAAGATACCTTCACTCAAGTTCACATCTGTCAGGGCAATTACGCGGTCGGGGCCGATTATGACGGACAGATCGGTCATCGCTATTTTGACACGGGCAGATACCCTGCCGACCTCATCTGCGGTATCAATTGCCATGCGCTTCTTGTCGAGCATGACGTTGCATCCAAATACGAAGGGCTTTTAGGGAACAAACAACTTGCCGTGGGGGCAGTGGATGTCCAGGACTTGAACATTGAATCCGGCGAGATCATTGCACAGCGGATCCGCCAACACAAATGGCTGGTGCCTGAACAAACCTTAATCACCAGCTCATGCGGGTTGAACCACTTGCCGCGCCACATCGCTTTCGGAAAACTGCATGCGATGGCCCAAGCCAAGCAAATATTGGCAAATTAAGAAAGAGGGGCATGAAGAGAGATAGATAGGCGTTTTAAGTTCGGTGATCAATGGAAGGGTTCAGTGTTCAGGAAGGGCAGTTAATTCTACCCCGCCTGAACTCTGAACACTGAACACTCGCTTTCGTCAATCTACAACCGGCCGGGGAAGCACCTTGGCCCGCTCGGCAATCTCCGGAACCATGTGTTCCCACTCGATGGCCATCAGGTGAACCCCGTGAACGCCTTTCATCTCCTTGAACTCTTCGATCTGTTCGCAGGCGAACTTGATGCCTTCGTCGGCCACCTTTCCTTTTCCTGCGCCCTGGAGGCGTTTGATGACGTCATCCGGCACATCCATTCCGGGAACCTTATTCTTCATGTATTTGGCCATACCCACACTCTTCATGGGGGTCACACCGGCCAGAATATAAGTTTTTTCCGTAAGCCCCATGTCATTGGCCTGTTGGATAAATTCCCGAAACTTTTTCATGTTGTAAATACACTGGGTCTGGATAAAATCGCACCCGGCCTCCACCTTCTTGGCCAAGCGGTGCGCCCGCCACTCAAAGGGGTCTGCAAAGGGATTGGATGCCGCACCGATAAACATTTTAGGTGTTCCATGCAACTCGGCACCGCTTAAAAATGTGCCGTTGTCGCGCATGGTTTTGACCATGCTGATCAGTTGGATGGAGTCGATATCGAATACCCCTTTGGCCAGAGGATGATCCCCGAATTTCTGATGATCGCCGGAAAGGCACAGCATATTCCGTATGCCGTGGGCATAAGCTCCCAAAATATCGGCCTGCATGGCCAACCGGTTGCGGTCCCGGCATACCATCTGGAAATTGGGCTCCAGGCCTTCCTGAATCAGGAGAAGGCTCGCGGCCCAACTGGACATCCGCACCATGGCGGTCTGATTATCGGTGATGTTCACGGAATCCACATTCCCTTTCAGATGTTGCGCCTTTTCTTTGACTTCTTCGACATTACAGCCCCTGGGGGGCCCCAGTTCCCCTGTAAATGCAAAATGACCCGCTTTTAAGACTTTTTCCAAATTGCTTCCTGATTTCATTTGGCTTTCCTTTTGTTCTGATCCCTGATGATTCATTTATTCGTTGATGAATTCTGCGTTAACCCCATATGAATCCGATGAATACCACATCCATTTTCAACGCATTACCATATAACCGCCGTTCGACCATTTAACTTTTCAATCGTTAACCGGCCTTTTCCGGTTTTTTATAACCGGGTTGAATCAATGTTCTCGGAACCTGGTCATTCCATTCCACCGGGGGGGTGTATTTTAAAATATTCTCAAGGCGTCCTTGCCGCTCCAGACGTTCATAGATCCTGAACCACGCACAGGGCTGTTCCGTGTCGATTTCACAGCTTCCTTTGTTGGTGCCGCCGCAGGGACCGTTGTAAAGTCCCTTGGCGCACATGGTCACCGGGCAGATGGCCGCAGTCATGCCGAGTACACACTTTCCGCAGGAACGGCACCGTTCCTCATACCAGCCCACGGCCTGATTGGCGGACATGCCGAATGTATCCACACCCGGAAACACGGGTTTATCCGGAAACCGTTCCGCCAGGAACTGAATTCCAACGCCGCAAGCCATAGAGATGACGGCATCGTACTCGCCGATAATATTGTCGAGCTCCGCAAGATATTCATGGTCGCACTGTCTTTCGACGGTCTGGGCGCCGAGCTCGATGGGGTTGTTGTCCAATTTTCTGGCCATATCGATCTCGGCATTCAGCACGGCGACCTCTTTTTCGCCGCCGGCAAGACAAACCGCCACACACGTTCCGCAGCCCACATTCAGGACCTTTTTATAGTCCTTGATCATGTCTTTTATTTCTTCAAAAGGTTTCCTTTTGGCAACTATCATTTTCCCTCCTAAGCAGTCATTTGTCGCCAACCGTTAGCATTGATCACCCGTCCGGTATCCTTGTCTCAAGTCTTTAACAAGGATGGCAGGCAGCTACATCGCAGATTCCGGGTGAAAGGGCAGTACTTCTTTAAGATCATCGCCCAGATACTCACGTTCATTGGGCCCGAGTACCCCCAGCGACAAGCAAATCAACGTCCACAGATGAACGGTTTGCCATGCATGATTATTGACGTCGCTTAAATCATGAATCTGGGCATGACAGTTGTGGCACGGCGTAATGCAGTAATCCGCCTTTGTCGTTAAAATCTGGTTGGCTTTGAGGCTGCCGTAGTTGCGACGCGCCTCGGGATATCCGGATTGGAGAAATCCTCCTCCTCCTCCGCAGCAGTAATTGTTCGACCGGTTCGGCTGCATGTCGATGAAATTTTCTTCACCCACCACCGCTTTCACAGTATATCTCAAATCTTCGGCCACCGGGTCCCCAAAGCTTTTGCGGACCAATTGGCAGGGGTCTTGAACCGTAAATTTAATTTTAAGATCCTTGTTCCAGTCGGAACTGACCTTGAGTTTTCCCTCTCTGATCCACTGGGCATAATATTGAATGATGCTTCTGATTTCAAATTTGTGCTCGATGTTGAATTTTTTCAGTCCGGCCCGGACTGCAAAAAGTTCGTGCCCTCACTCGGTATTGAGCCAGACCTTGCACTTTAAATCATCCACGGCCTTGGCTTTTACCCTCACAATATGTTCCCAGGCATCATTGTCTGCCATAAACATGCAGTAATTTTCCGCAGCCCATCCTTTGGTGCTGTAAGTCCAGTCGGCACCCGCCAAATGGAGAATCTTCCACAGGGGCACCATTTCATCCGGTTCGGTTACCGGTTCTCTGGAGTTCTGGTTCAAAAAGAACTCGGCTCCCTCCCGGTTGACATCCGCCTTCATATCCTTGAACTCAGGCTGGGATTCCTGGTATTCTTCCAGCACGTCTTCCACCACGAACTGAAAGTCTT
>JBAUWG010000121.1:0-5333 GCA_049583675.1 Desulfobacterales bacterium
CATCCAGGAAAAGGGTGCCGCGTGACACGACTTCCAAGAAGCCTTTACGGGATTGCGTTGCTCCGGTAAACACGCCTTTCTGATGCCCGAAGAGTTCACTCTCCAACAGGGAGTCGGGTATCGAACCACAGTTAATGGCGATAAAAGGGAGATTGGATCTCAGACTTTTAGCATGGATGGCTTTAGCCACCAATTCTTTGCCGGTTCCCGTTTCTCCGACGACCAAAACAGACGCATCACTCCGGGCAACTTCCCGAATCATGTGAAACACGGACGCCATTGCCGAGGATTGTCCGATAATATTATCAAATCGTGTCATCTTATCCAGACGCCCTTTTAAATAGTTATACTCTGACTCCAGTTTCTTTTGACGGGATATCCGTTCCATGACAAGCGCGAGCTGGTCGGGTTTAAAAGGCTTGAGCAAATAATCGCTGGCGCCGGTCCGCATGGCTTTCACCGCCGACTCAATGGATCCGTACGCCGTTATAATGACCACCAGCGTATCCGGATATTCGGCTTTTACTTTTTCCAACAGTTCGATGCCGTCCATGCCCGGCATCTTGATATCGACAAAAAGGAGATGAAAAGGATAATTTTCGAGTTTCTTCAAGGCCTCGGGCCCCGATGCCGCCGTTTCCACAAAATGATCGTATTTTTTGAACCAGTGGAATAGAGATTCCCGGACGATTTCCTCGTCATCCACCACCATGATGCTCATCTGTTTATCCATATGCCGTCTCCATCATTTTAACAAAGGAGGCAGATCGTTCCGATGTCGGTGGGTATTTATTTTAACTTCAATTGAGCAAAAAATGTCAATTGAAGTTATCGGTTATTCTTTATTCGAATAGCAAGACCAGATTTTTTTACTTTGAAATTGAAATAACCCATAACCATTAACCGAAAACGAATAACTTCTAATCAAGTTTTGACTCGATGAGATACTCCGCAAAAAAAAAGACCATACCGCCTATATCAACGGGAAACTCAAAGTGAACAGACTTCCTTTTCCCACGATGCTGTCTACATGGATACTGCCTTGGTGATTCTTCACAACACCGTAAACAATGGACAATCCAAGGCCTGTGCCTTTTCCCTCTTCTTTTGAGGTAAAAAATGGATCAAAAATATGTTCCAAGTGTTCTTTTTTGATTCCATATCCGGTATCCTGAATTCCGATAAATGCGCGGTTTTCAGCAACGTCGAATTTGGAAGAAACCCTTAACTGGCCGCCATCCGGCATCGCTTCGATGGCGTTGAAGATCAAATTGAGCAAGCATTGTTGCAGTTGGTTGTTATCTCCCTTTACCATCAACGGTTTTGTAAATAAATCGGTCACCAATTTAATGTTGTTAATGTTCATGGTGTGTCGTGTCAGGGTGATAGCCGTATCTAGAATTTCGCGGAGGTCCAGATCCGTATATTCCAGTTTTGATTCGCGAGAAAAGGAAAGGAGTCCTGAAACAATAGTGCCGCACCGTTCCAATTCCCTGGACATGAGCGAAAGGTATTTTTTAAACTGTGCCAGATCTCCGGTGGTCGGCTGTCCTTCGGCCAGCATCTCTTCCATGAGCCCACTGAACATCAGTAAACCCTGTATGGGATTATTGATCTCATGAACACAACTGGCGGCCAGCTTTCCCAGGGAGATCATACGGTCTTCCTGGATCAGTTTTTGGAGATCTGACTTTAATTCTTCAACCTTTGTTTCCCAATGGTCTGACAATTCGCTTGAAATATCTGTCCAAACCTCGATGACACGAAAAATTTTGCCATTCCCGTCCCTCAACGGGTACGTGACCACATCGCAAAAACTGTAATGTTCCCCGGATTCACGATGCCCGTGAATAACATGGGCGGATTTACCGGTTCTCAAGGTTTCCACCATGGGGCATTTGAGTCCGGGCTGTGAACTCGAACACGGTGCATTAAACCCATGGGAAATCTCATAACAGTATGCCCCGATGACGTCTTCTTTCAGCTTGCTGATCGTTTGCAGATAGGCTTCATTGGTTTCAACGATGGTAAAATCCGTATTGATGATGACAATGGCGGTCGAGCTTTGCTGAATCAGAAAATCGGAAAATTTTTTTTCAAAGTCCAACTCTTCTTCTGTGGATTTAAGGCGCTGATTGACCTCGAAAAGGCTTCGCAACAGTCTGCCGATGTTATGTTCGATGACGCCGACCTCCTTGGGCCGGAGACGGATGATGTCGAGCAGAACTTCTTTGCTGCCGGTCAGTTCGATGATGCTGTCCAGGTTTTTTATTTTAAAAAGATCCTGAAAGTTATTTGTGGTGTATATGCCCAGTTCTTTGGCTAAAACAAGCCCTTCGGCTTCCGGATTGATGTCGCAAACACCGACGATGTTGACCTTCAGATAGGCGAAGGATCCGCTTCGGAGAAGAAACAGGAAGAATTTACAGGCCCGGCCGCCGCCGACGATGGCCAAATTGATGGTGTGGGCGATTTCCTTTGGAGAGGTATCGGATTTGCCCTTTGGTTTTTTTCCGGATCGATTCTTTCTGTTCATGATCTATTCCCGGCGGTTTTTTTCAAAACCGATTTGCACGCTGAGATTTCAAAGGAATATCATTGTCAGGCAGAAAGTACGGAAAAATCTAATCAGCGGTTCAGGCCTTGAAATAAATCCTGTCAGCATGGGTTTGGTTTTAAAAATAGTTGAAAATAATTTGAAAATCAAGATATTATTATTGATGTTCAAGATACTAAAATGCCATATTGACAGGAAAAACGGTCTCTAACAGAGGAAAATGATGAGCAACAACTATGCTAAAATTGTCCGGGACAATCTGAAGAAGCTGTTTGAAAATCTTCCGCCGGATCTTGCCGATGCTTTGCCCGCTCGGCAAAATGGCGACGCGTTTTTATTTGAAGCGTTTGGGGAAACCTGCGAGATTCGATCCGACGGCATCTTCTTGGGCAACGTCCGGCAGACCGATGTGATCGGGATATTGATTTCACTTTTTGCGTTAAATGCCACCACCGAAACCTGCCTGCTATCGCCGATGAAGGCCTTTAAAGACTTTCCCAACAGCATGCCCTATGCCGGTGCTTTTGTGACCCATACCCAGCAGATCCTGGTTCCTTATGTTGAAAAGATCCAAGAATCGACCGGCCGGATTATTGAAACGCTAAAGGGGTGCGACGCGTCTTCCGATGTGGGCGGCGATTTTTCGTTTATGGTTTACCCGCTTCCGAAAATCGCCCTTTGTTATATTTTTTATGAGGCTGACGAGGATTTCCCGGCGTCCGTCACCTGCCTTTATTCAAACAATGCTCTCTCATTTTTACCCATCGATGCGCTGGCGGACGTTGGGGAATACACCTCAAAAAAGATCCTCACCCTTACCAAGGAATTTTCTGGGAGAATATATCCTTGTTCATCGTGCCGGAGTTGATTGAGTAAACCGCCTCATCGCCTGCTTTACGAAAACAATATCGACAAAGAAAACGAAATCCGGGTCCCTTTTGGCGGACGCCGCAATGTGTGCATAAATCATCCTTGGGACCCTTCTTTGAAGTAAAGTTTCTGTGAATTGAAGACCCTGATTTTGTATTCACCACGCTCGATTCGGGGATAATCAGGGATTGCGGTACTTTTAAATTGGATTTACTTTTTACTAATATGTTTTTGCTCTTCTTGTCCGGTACCGGTGATGTTTTTCGTGCCATTTGAAATGCTCCTTTTATTTACAACAGCGCGAACTGTATGTATGTTATTTAATCTCACAATTTCAGTATTATTTAAATCCAACCCATGATCGAATCAAAAATTGACTCGATCTTATTCTGACTTTCTATGCGCAAGATCCATTCTTATGCGCATGTATTTTTTTTGTGTCTATGAATAATTGTTAAGAGTAACCAGTAATTTGATATTTTCAATATGCAGGCAAATATTTTTATAAAATCTCGCGCTTTTCGCGCAATCAAGGGCGTTTTAACGGGAATTATTTTACAAGCACAGGTTTGCCTTCGGAAATAGAAGGATCCGGGATAATCCGGATGGACGAGAGGTGAAATCTTTTTTTAAGGATATCCACGTTCTCATTTTTTAAGCCTCTCATTTTTGAAATCGAACGTGGATGAACCTTTAAGATGGCGCTATCTAGAGACATTTTATCGGCCTCCATGATCGCGACGGCCATGTCCAGAAAAATTGCCGAATGGACCATGTGGCCGAATGCCGGATGATACGGCCCGGCCAGAATAGCGGCGCCGCTGTCGAGATCTTTGGCGGCCTGAAGTCCCATGCGGATGACCCGAATTCCCTTTTTTTTAAAAAGAAGATATAACTTTTTGACTTGAGCAATGGCGCGTTCAAGGGACCAGGGACGATACCTGCCGTTTTGATACCATTTGGCAAGGAGGCTGTCTTTGAGCACAATGGTCGGATATATTCTCACAAAATCGGGCTCGAGTTCTCCAATCCGGTGTCCGGTGGACAGGGAACGATCTTCGTTGTCGCCCGGCAATCCCACCATCATTTGGATGCCGGTCTCATAATGCCGTTCTTTTAACAGCGCTGCCGCCTTTTGGACATCAGCAGCAAAGTGGCCCCGTTTTGCCGCAGTCAGCACGCGATCATCCATGGACTGCGCACCGATCTCAATGGTGGAGACCGGATACTCTTTGATGATGTCAAGCCGATCAGGATCTATTGTGTCCGGGCGTGTGGAAAACCGGATGGTGTCAATGTCTTTGTTTTTTACGAATATTATCAATACATTCAAAAGGCGTTGGATAGCCTCTTTTTCAAGGCCCAAAAAATTTCCGCCGTAAAATGCCACCTGCGCAGGCCCTCGATTTTGTCTTTTATATTTGAGAAATTCATGGATTTGGGCTTCCACTTTTTCCATGGACAGAATGTCCCGCGGCATGCCGGTTATGGATGTCTGGTTGCAAAAAACGCATTGGTGCGGGCATCCAACATGGGGCAAAAAAACCGGGATGATGAAGGGGCGGTGCGTGGATTCGGCATTATCCATCTGATTTTAAAAGTTCAAGACCTTTTCTGGCGGCTTCCTGTTCAGCTGCCTTTTTGCTTTTTCCGGCGCCTTCGGCTTGCATTTCTCCGACTTCCAGCCGTACGCGAAAGGTTTTGTTATGATCCGGCCCGTTCTCATGAACAACGGTGTAAACCGGCATCTCCTGGCGTTTCATCTGAACGAGTTCTTGAACCTGGCTTTTATAATCCTGATTGGCCGGGGATGTGACAACGTCATCGAACAAAGGAGAAAAACGGCCGTCGATGATGTTAAATGCCGCATCAAAACCCCCATCCAGATAAACGGCTGCAATAAGGG
>JBAUWG010000122.1:0-4220 GCA_049583675.1 Desulfobacterales bacterium
GGCGCTGGTCGCGTCGGTTTTGACCTGGGGATCGGAGCCGTTGACAAACAGCGGGTGTTCCTGGGTCGGCGGGCCTGTTGCGCTGTCGAAGTTCGGATCGGTCACCGTACCCGTGGCCAATACCGGCACGGACTTGGCGCGCGATCCATACACATACAGGCTGGCGACAGCCAAGCCGCCGCCGGTGGCACCCGGAGCATCCTGCGGTTTGGCGTAGATATTGGGGTCCACTGCGATGCCGGTCGCATGATCGGCCAGCGTGACACTCACCTCCGGCGCTTCACCCGCGACGTAATAGGTTCCGTTGATCGGCGGCGTAATACTGAGCGTCACGTCGAATTCCGGAATGTTTTCGGGCATCGGATGGAGAACCGCGTCCGCAGCAGTGTCGTGGGCTTCGGTAACGCTCGCTCCGGCACCCGGATTAAGATGTCCAGTGGCCGGGTGGCAGACAAAGCAGAAATCCGTTTGGGGTCCGCCGGGATGGTTTACACCGGTAGTAAAATCGACAGTGACATGGCAACTGCCGCAGATTGCAGCGGACGGGTTGGTCTTCCAATGGTCGATCTCATTGCCGGTCCCCAAGTTGAGCCCGCTGTCGGTGTGGCAAACGACGCATTTTGCGATGTTTTGGGGATAAGTGACGGCACTCCAGTCAAACTTCGGGCCAGTGACAGCGTCATGAATTTGGTGGACCAAAACCGGCAGGTAAGCAGCGTCTTGCTGCATTTCGGTCCCATAGTGCCCCAGCGGACTGTGACAGATAACGCAGGTCCGGGTATCGAGGTACACGTCGGCGTGATGCGCTTTTTGAAACAACGGGCTGTGGCATTTTTTGCAGGCCTCGGCAGTGACGAACAAACGTTGGGAAACAGACGTCGTGACGGCCCCTCCGCCTGTCGGGGTGACAAAGTCCAGGAAGCCGACGGTGTTGTTGGTAACGACATTGCCGCTGGTGTCGACATGGTCCCCGCCGCTGACAACAATGACCAGCCGCTGGGTGTCGGCTGCGTCGTATTCTGGCGCTTCAGTCGTAGCATCCGCGAATGGGGTAGTAAAGGTATAGGTGTAGTCTCCGGCGGCGGCGCCAGTCACATCAAAGGTCCCGTGCGGATAAGGGGTGTTGTTGTTGCGTGTGTCAACCCCGGTCCGCTCATAAGCCCAACGCTCGAAGTAGGGAGAATCCCAGGTTCCCCAACTTGCGGTGGCAGTACCCGCCGGTACAAGGTCGGCGATCATGAATATAAAATCGTCTAAGGAGAGATCCGTGACCGGGCCGGCGGCCGTGGCCGCATGGAAAGACACCGCCGGAGTCCCTGCGATGTTGGTCAGGGTAATACTCGTCAGCGTGACATCCTGTCCTGTGGGGTCAGGGTGGGCCACAGCGATATCGGCGATTTTTCCTGCCGCGTGACAGACCTCGCAAGTTTCACCGGTGGTCGTTACCGGAGGCGGCGTAACCGTCGTGCCGGGCGGGCCGGGTGGCCCGGTAGCCCCGGTATCCCCACCACCGCCGCAGCCAATCAGCAGAAGCGCTCCTGAAATCATGACCATGAAAAAGAGTGCATACCCGCCCTTTTTTAAATTTCTTCGTTTCATTCTTCCCACCTTACTGATTAATGAATTGATATTATGGGTTATAGCTCTTTTTTAGCACTTACTCCTGTCGGAATCAGGCGCCCAATAACATAGAAAATATGGGAATAGGAATCAGCTGGCGCTCAAGGAATAGCTTCGCCCCCTCGTCAGAATTGAGAGGTTTTCAATGAAGCCGGGTCGTAAATTACAAATAAAAATCCAAAGATAATTTACGGGTTGTTTGATAGCCGAATCTTTATTTATAACAATTTGCTGTAAAACTTAGCAAAATATTTGGTGTATATGGGGGATGAATAATTTTCATTCAGATTATAATGAAATATCACCTCTAAAAAAAAAATGTCAAGAAAAAAAGGGGTGCTACATAGTAGTAATGATTATACGAATAAAACAACGATCAATTTATTTTTTTGTTTAAATTATGCATGCAAAAAGCGTACAAACTTAAATTATTTTGGAGTTATACTGCGTTTTCAATGAGTTGCGGAAATCGGGTGAAAAATAGATTTGCAAAATCAATGAAAAAACGATGTAATTATGGGGTAAATTACATAAAAAAATATTACATTAATTACATAGTTTTTTGAATTAGTTCAAATGGACCCGATGGTTAATCCCGCCTTTGGCGGGACTCTGCCAACTGATCTTGTAGGTAACGGCCAATTCCGCGCTTTTTGATCTTTCTTTCGAGAATTACCGCCTCACTTCTGTTTGCGCATTCTTGCGTCCATAAAATCCGCCAAGGGCCTTTCCATATTTTTGTCGTTCGAGTTAGCCGGTATTGGGGGTCATTATGCTGGCTGAGGCGGCGTTCAACGTTATCGCTGTGGCCGCAATAGTATCTTCCGATGGATTGGCTTTGGATGATATAAACCCAACAGCGCATATGGACCGCTCCAAACACAAAGGCCCGACCAAGATTGATCGGGCCTTTTAAATTTGGCTCCCCAGCACGGACTCGAACCGCGGACCCGATGGTTAACAGCCATCTGCTCTGCCAACTGAGCTACTGGGGATTATAAGCATTCACTTAAAAGTTGTATCGTCAATTGTCATCCAGCACACCCGATGGTTAATCCCGCCAACGGCGGGACTCTGCCAATCCCGCTTCCAGCGAGACTACTGGGGATCAAAATAAACGTATTAAATAGTCAAAACCAATTACCAAGTCAAGTAAAAACACCATCTGGTTTATTATAAACTTTTTTGAAACCATCCATCGGAAAGACAACATATATAAAGCGTTTTTCAACATCGCAGCTTTGACGAAGCTGATTTTCACCTTTACTGATATTATTTTTTAATTGGCGGTATTCCGATAAAACAGGCATTGCTTGATCTTGAGCGGCGATATCGGTAATGTGAAAAACTCAAGAGAACCGAGCCTAAAAGGCGGCGGCCTTTAGAATCTTTTCATCGCCGCTTGCAACCGCTCGCGAGCTTCATCCGAATACCAACTCCCGATGAATGCCGTCTCTTTCTGGTCCTGGCGGGCCATCACCGACTCGGCGATCACCTCCACCCGATTCTGTTTGATCATCCCATAACCAACCTTGGGAAGCGACCCCAATGTATCGGCATGTTCGAGGGCTGCTTTGACGACATCTTCGACGGGCAATATTTTATCCACAATGCCCATTTCAAATGCCTTTTCCGGTGGATAGAACTCCCCGCTCTCCATCATCTCTTGCGCTATCCGCACCCCTGCCAGGGCGTGAAGCACCCTGTCCGGCATATAGGGTACCGGCAGGCCGAGCTTGACCTCGTTCAGCCCCATCAGCTTGTGCCCTTTGGCGATAAACCGATAGTCACAACACAGTGCCAGAATGCATCCACCGGCAATGGCGTGACCGGTTATCGCTGCGACCGTGGGTTTCGGCATTGTGAATAGATCCATGCACATTTGATTGAACAAACGATAAAATCCCCTGAAATCATCCTTGTTCATTTCAAACAGTTCCGGGATATCAAAACCGATGGAGAAAAACTTCTCGTTGGAACTTGCCAGAACAAGACCGTTTACGGCGTCATCTGCGTTAACCCTGCGCAAAATCGATTCCAGATCATGGACAACTTTTGGGCTCAATGCATTGGCAACCCTGTTATTCAGCTTTACCAACGCCACCCGGCCGTAATGTTCAACTGAAACCATTTCCATTTCAACGCTCCTCCAACACTGCTTCAATCGGAACGGATGAGGTTTTCTATTCATCTCTGGGTACGAAAGCAAATATTTATTATACCGTTGGAAGATAGAAAAGTGTCAAGACATTTTTCGATTCATCGATCCGTCAGCAGATGTTGTCTCACCAACTTTGGCAATTGAATGCGTGACCAAGCTTCCAAATGCCCATGGGCATATGCCAAAAATCTGACACTTTCTGGGATTCTTCGCCAATTCCTCGATTAACCTTTGGCCACATATCTAATAACATTTAGTTATTATTAATAATTCCGCCTGATCTCCTTTGGCATATTTTCTGCATTGTTTGGGAAAGGATGGCGCCGGCTATTTAGTGTCCATCCATAAATGGTCTTTTTGCCCGATCTCGGCGTTATGCTCAAAAAATAATCCTCGGAATATCAACGATATGCCTGTGGTTATTTTTTTCGCATGCCTT
>JBAUWG010000123.1:0-9419 GCA_049583675.1 Desulfobacterales bacterium
ACAGAACAGTATCTCAAGTACCTTGAATGGATGAAATTGATCAATATAGATATTGCCGGTGATTTTATCTTAATGGCATCTACCTTGACGAAAATTAAATCCAAGATGCTTCTCCCGATCCATGGAGAAGAAGATGACGATGAAGATCCTCGGTTGGAGATTGTCAAACCCCTTGAAGAGTATCTCCGGATTCGGTCGGCGGCAGATGAGCTGGCTTCAAGAAATCTTTTGGGAGAAGATACTTTTGTCAGAAATCCGCATCAGGAAAATTTTTCCGTTGATCAAGATGATGAAATCATAAAGGTCGGGTTATTTGAACTGATTGATGCGTTTCAAAAAATACTTGAGAAAATATCCGTACAACGCGGCGTGAATATTTTCACCGCCGACACCATTTCAGTCAGAGATAGAATCGCCCAATTAATAGAAATCTTTGAAACGAAAAAATCAGTGACATTTAATGACCTTTTTTACAACAACATTGATAAAAGTGAAGTTGTGGTGACATTTCTGGCAATTCTTGAAATGGTGAGACTTTCCTTGATTACAATCGTTCAGAATACACAAACCGGAATTATCAGACTCTTTTACTTATAATGGAACATATTAAGAACATTATTGAAAGCCTTCTTCTGGTTGCCGATGAACCGCTTAGTGTGGACCGCATAAATAGCATTGTCGACCAAGCGGAGAAAAAAGAAATCAAGAACGCGCTGGAAGAATTAGCATCGGAATATGAAAATCGAAATGGAGGATTCTTTTTACGAGAAGTTGCCGGCGGATATCAAATCCGCACCCGTCCGGAATACAGAGAGTGGATTAAACGTCTTATTCAGCCTAAACCCATACGTCTCAGCAAGGCCGCCCTTGAGACACTTGCGATTATCGCTTATAAACAACCCATCATCCGAAATGACATTGAACATATTCGAGGCGTCAATTGCGGCGGCATCCTTCACATGCTGCTCGAGCGAAAATTGGTGCGCGTTCTGGGAAGAAAGGCCATTCCGGGTCGGCCCCTGGTTTATGCAACTACAAAACAATTTCTTGAAGTGTTTGAATTAAAAAACCTTGAGGACCTCCCAACGCCCGGAGAAATCTCAGAACTCGGTGATTCAGCGCCGGAAAACAAGGACTAAGAGGGTGTTTTAAAAATATTAAAAAGTGCTTGACTTAAATTTTTTTAATACTTATAAAATAAATGAATATCCTTCAGCGATTCTGAAACAACGCATATTTACATGATCCGAAGATCTATTTTTTAAGGAGCCACCATGAACAGATCCGATTTAATCAATGCATTAAAGGATAAAGTTGCGCTTAGCAGAAAAGATGCAGGCAAGGTTGTGGATACGTTTTTTGATGCGTTAAAAGAAACACTTGCAAATGGCGATCGGATTGAAATCAGGGGCTTTGGCAGTTTTTCGGTGAAACATTACAAACCTTACGTTGGACGGAACCCGAAAACAGGTGCTCAGATTCATGTGACTTCAAAAAAATTACCTTTCTTCAAGGTCGGCAAAGATTTAAAGGAAAGTGTCGATAATCCATAACAACGGGCGGTTAACTCAGCGGGAGAGTGCTACCTTCACACGGTAGAAGTCACTGGTTCAAATCCAGTACCGCCTACCAGCAAAATCAAGGGGCTGCAAATCATGCCGTAGCCCCATTTTTATATCCATTTTCCGATTCAACCTAAAAAACTACTGAGATTCATGGACTTTGACAATAAACCAAGGGTTCAAGAGATTTTTTTTGTTGTACTCCAGAGGTTCACCGGTCTCATAATCCACTACACTTCCGCTCGCCTGTTCGACAATAGCATGGCCTGCCGCTGTATCCCACTCCATCGTCGGTCCCAATCTGGGATAAATATCCGCCCTGCCTTCTGCGACCAGACACAGCTTCAAGGAACTGCCGGATGATACGACTTCTACTTCCGCATACTTCTTCTTCATTTTTTCTACGAAATCTTCGAACTCTTTTGAAGGGTGTGAACGACTGCCAACGATAATCAACTGAGAATCGGAAGTGTCTATATGCAGGTCTTTGCGCGACAATTTATCGGATCGCCTCAATATAGCGCCCAGCACCTCATCCTCATCACTTCCAGCAACCACTTCATCCAAGCACAAATCTGCATCATTATATCCAAGCCTGTAAGCGCCGATATCCACAGATGCAAAATAGAAACACTTCTTCACAGGCGCGTAAATCACCCCGAGAACCGGCCGTTTTTGACAGATCAAAGCGATATTTATGGTAAATTCCCCGTTTCTTTTAATAAATTCCTTGGTCCCGTCCAGGGGATCGACCAGCCAGAAATACTTCCATGCGCGTCTTTGTTCAAAAGAAATTTCTTTCCCTTCCTCGCTGAGAACCGGAAAGCTTTTTATGCTTGGATCGTTCAGATGGTCAACGATGATTTTGTGGGAGAGTTGGTCCGCGGCAGTCAGCGGCGACCGGTCCTTTTTATACCACACATCAAAATCTTGTGTATAGACATCGAGAACGGCGCGTCCGGCATCTTTGGCAGCCCTTAATGCTATGAGTAATGGACGGGTTAACGGATATGAGTTGTTTGCCATTTCATCTCCGATAAGGATCGGTTCCAGGTTCAGGGTTCAAGGCTCATAGGTTGCGATCTTGAGTCCCCCAACCTCGATTTTTCTAAATATACCCCTTCTGCCCCAAAAGGAGCATAATCTCCTGAGCGGCTTCATCGGGGGCAAGATCGGTGGTGTCAATTCTTGCTTCGGGCGATTTCGGAATTTCGTAGGGGTCGTCAACCCCGGTAAATCCCTTGATTAGACCGGCTCGGGCTTTGGCATACATTCCCTTTCGATCTCTTTTTTCACAAACCTCTATGGGCGTGGATACATGCACCTCGATAAACCCACCGTAATTTTCGATAGCGCGCCTTATTTCTGATCGTGTGGCATTGTATGGTGCGATGGGTGCGCAGATGGCAATGCCGCGGTTCTTGGTGATCTCACCGGCTACAAAACCGATGCGACGGACATTGATGTCTCTATCTTCTTTGGAAAAACTCAACCGGCTGGATAAATTTCGCCGTACGATATCTCCGTCCAGCAGGGTAACCGGTCGATCGCCTATCTCAAGGAACCGTGCATAGAGCACTTTGGCAATGGTTGATTTTCCCGCGCCTGAAAGCCCTGTCAGAAATATGGTAAATCCCTGTTTTTCCGGTGGCGGATATGCCTTTTTCAGTTCTTCATTCACTTCAGGGAATGTTGCCCACTCAGGGATTCTGCGGCCGGATCTGATTCGTTCTCGAATATGGGAACTGGAAAAAGAAATGAACTGTTCTCCTTCGGGTATTTGATCCGAGGAACGATACTCATCTTCAAAAGGCAAATAGACAAGTTCTTCAAAAGGAATAATGGTTACGCCGATCTCAGTGCTGTAATTCTCGGTCATTTTTTGGGCTGAACGGCTTTCGTAAAAAGGATTCCCTGTCGAATCGCTCCCCGGACTGGCATGGTCCCGTCCGATAATAAAGTGGGTACACCCGTAATTTTTGGCAATGATGACATGTAAAAGCGCCTCTCTGGGACCTGCCAGGCGCATGGAAAGGGGCAGCAGGTTCAGTATAAAAGAGTCCGGCGGATAATGACGGGTCACTGTCCGGTAACATCGAACCCTCGTGTAATGGTCAAAATCTCCGGGCTTTGTCATGCCGGTCACCGGAAGAAGGAGAAGGTTGGCCTTGGCCTGACGCATGGCTTTTACCGTCATTTCGAATTGAAGACGTTGAATGGGGTTTCGCGTCTGGAATCCTAATATCCTTTTCCAGGATAGTTTTTGATAAACACGCCGAATCTCATGCGGTGTCATGCGAAGCTGTTTGAAATCAAAGTGAAGCGGAACATTCAGAACCTCCAGTTTTCCGCCGATGTAATAATCTCCCTCGGTATTCAACAAATATTTAACACCCTGATGCGCCGAATCTGTCGTGCCATATACCAGCAACGCCTCCTTTTCCCCGTCCGACGGCCACATATCTTCAATATGCATAATGGCCAGCAGAAATCCCTCGTGATCCCTTAATGTCACCGATTGACCGACCTCCAGGGTTCTGGCTTTGGTTTCGGAGATACCCAGACATACCGGTATGGGCCAAAGCACATTGCTTTGCAGGCGCATGCGATCCAACACAGACTCATAGTCGGGTCGGGACATAAAGCCGTCAAGGGGAGAGAAGACCCCTGTTGCCAAGAGTTCAAGATCGCAAAGCTGGCGGTCATTAAGGGTGATGTCAGGAAGGTTCAGGGAAATGTCTTTGAGTGTGGCCGCCCGTTCTTCATTTACGAGCAACTGAACTGGCAGCCCGCCGTGATACTCACTTGCCGATGCATTTTTCATTTACAAATTTCCGATCACCTGTTTGATAGTTTTCCATATCATCTTTCTGCTCCTCTGAAATTCGAAAGATTTCCATTAATTTTTATGTGGAATTCAGGAACTCAGCGTATCCAGATACGACTTTAAGGATTCAAAACGCTGCGGCGATTGAAGTTCATTGCCGGAATTCCGGTCCGTGATACTTACGACGACCGGTTCATTCATGGATTCCGGCAAGTGAAGTTCATCTTCAGCGGTGATGGTGACGAACGCGTCATTTCCTTCATAGACGATGCCTTTGACATACCACTCGAATCCGCTGCAACTCGTTGAAGATTCGAAACCGTATGTTTCCAGTATTTGATCAAGTTCCATCTGCTTCTCTTTTCTTAATTTTTAATTTTGATTTTACCTTAGTAAATTATAATAGAAGCTATCTCAAAATTAGGATTTTCGGTCGAGACCAGGGCTCAACGCCGATATCGGACGAAAAGACTTTTTTGAGATGTTTCTAAAATAAATTATTGCAAATACGACCGCACATGTCAAGAATCCGTCTGATGAACCCCAAGATAAGCGTATTTGACTTCGCTGCAGCGCAAGTGACGGCGCGTAATCTCTTTCGACTCGAATGACGGTTTGAAGGATTTTACCTGTCTCCGGATCATAAACTGTGGTATATAATACCTAAACCGAGCGCTTCAAATTTTAAAGAGGTATGAAAATGAGCCATAATAGCGATGCGTCAAATGCCATGAGCATAAAACTGGAGAATATACTGGACAAACTTCCCGACATGCCGGAATTTCTCAGCAGTATACGAAGGGCACCCAAACGGCATTTTTCACTTTCAAAAAATGATACGATCCTGGCGTTAAAAAATGCCCTCAGATATATCCCCGAAAAATGGCATAGCACGCTGGCTCCGGAATTTCTCGACGAATTGATGACACACGGCAGGGTATATGGTTACCGGTTCAGACCTGCCGGCAGGATTAAAGGCCTTCCCATTGATCTATACAACGGACAATGTATCGAAGGCCGTGCCTTTCAAGTGATGGTGGACAACAATTTGGATTTCGACATCGCCCTTTATCCTTATGAACTGGTTACTTATGGTGAAACCGGCCAGGTCTGCCAGAACTGGATGCAGTATCTATTGATCAAACGATATTTGGAAGTTCTCACCCGTGGGCAAACCCTTGTGGTGGCCTCCGGCCACCCACTGGGTCTTTTTGCATCCGGCCCGGACGCCCCTCGCGTTATCATCACCAACGGCCTCATGGTGGGGATGTTCGATGACCAGGAAAACTGGCACCGGGCAGCTGCACTCGGGGTCGCCAACTATGGTCAGATGACTGCCGGCGGATGGATGTATATCGGTCCCCAAGGTATCGTTCACGGCACTTACAGCACCATCTTGAATGCCGCCCGAAAAAAATTCGGTCTGTCTTCCGAAAGCGACTTTTCAGGCTATCTCTTCGTGTCCTCGGGCCTCGGGGGCATGAGTGGCGCCCAGGGAAAATCAGTAGAAATTGCACACGGAGTGGGAATCATCGCAGAGGTTGACCATTCCCGTATTCGGACCCGATACGATCAGGGCTGGATCAGCGAGATCGTCGATTCACCCGCCAAAGCCTTTCAATCTGCAAAAAAACACCAGGAAAAAAGACACAGCGTCGCTATCGCATTTTTCGGCAATATCGTCAACCTGCTCGAATATGCGGTGCAAAATAATATTTCCATCGATCTTCTCTCCGATCAGACCTCTTGCCATGCAGCATATGACGGCGGGTATTGTCCTCAGGGGCTTACTTTCGATCAGCGCACTGAAATGCTAAACGCCGACCCAGACGGATTCAAAAAAATGGTGGATATCTCTCTGAGGCGCCATTACACATTCATCAAGACACTGGTCAACCGCGGCGCTTATTTTTTTGATTATGGCAACAGCTTCTTGAAAGCCGTTTTTGACGCAGGTGTCACGGAAATCTGCAAAAACGGCAAAAATCCCCTGAACGGATTCATCTTTCCATCCTACGTGGAAGATATTATGGGCCCCATGATGTTCGACTTCGGCTACGGCCCTTTCCGCTGGATTTGTCTCAGCAACAAACCCGAGGATCTCGATAAAACCGACCAGGCTGCCATGTCGTGTATTGATCCAACGAGACGTTTTCAGGATAAAGACAATTATATCTGGATTCAAGATGCAAAGAAAAACCGTCTTGTGGTCGGAACTCAGGCCAGAATCTTATATCAAGACGCCCCGGGCAGAATGAAGATTGCGCTAAAATTCAATGACATGATCCGAAAAGGAGAAATAGGTCCAGTAATGTTGGGCCGGGATCATCATGACACGGGGGGCACTGATTCACCTTTCAGGGAAACGGCCAATATCAGAGACGGCAGCAACATCATGGCCGAGATGGCAATCCATTGTTTTGCCGGAAATGCCGCAAGAGGGATGAGCATGGTGTCCCTGCACAACGGCGGCGGCGTGGGTATCGGAAAGGCTGTTAACGGCGGTTTTGGTTTAGTCCTGGACGGAAGCGACCATGTGGATCACATCATCCGGCATGCTATCCCTTGGGATGTCATGGGGGGTGTTGCACGTAGAGCCTGGGCCAGAAACCAAAACGCTGTTGAAACCGGTATCGCGTTCAATCTGGATTTTCCGGAGCAGAATCACATTACGCTTCCCTTTATTCCCAAGAAATCCATGATCGAAAAACTCGTTTCGGATAAATTTCATACGTGATCAATGTTATGCCTTCACCCGCATACCCCGCCCATTTGTATTTAGTGTCCATCCATAAATGAGGATTTTTGTTCGAAATCAAGGCATGCGAAAAAAATAACCACAGGCATATAGTTGGTATTCCGAGGATTATTTTTTGAGCATAACGCCGAGATCGGGCAAAAAGACCATTTATGGATGGACACTATTTAACCGCCGGTAATGTACTTCTCCAGTTCTCGAATGGCAAATTGCTGATCGGAGATGAGCTGTTTGACGACATCGCCGAGCGTGAGGATGCCGATCAACCGGTTATTTTGCAAAGCAGGCAAATGACGGATGTGTTTGACGGTCATCAGCGCCATGCTCTCCTCAAGGGTTGCATCGGCATCGATATAAACAACCTCTCGCGTCATCAGCTCGCTCACAGATGTGTTTTTTGAAGATTTATCCTTCAGAATGACTTTGCGGGCGTAATCCCGTTCGGAAAAAATGCCGACCACTTTTTCATTTTCCATGACCAGCAACGCCCCGACATTTTTCTCAGCCATTATTTGTAATGCATGGAATGCTGTTGCCTGGGGTGCAATGGACCAGATATCGCCTCCTTTAACGTGTAAGAGCTGTTCAACAGTTCGCATGATGCTGCTTCTCCTTTCTCTGTACGAAACTGTCAGTAATCAGTATAAAAATCCGGGGTAGCGGCAGAATTTTTAACCCTAAATTCTGCCGCTGTTTCGATCCTGCTTGTTTAACTATCCGATGGGAGAAGGCTTGCAGAGGTGCTTTTTTTCCATGGCTACACGGCCGCACCCTTCGCATACATACTGCATGGCAGCCAATTTATCCTTACACATGTGTTTGGGATCAGCTTTGGGAGCGCCGCAAAAGCTGCAATTTTCCGTATCGCCGCAGGGATTGCACAAATGACCGGGCGCATCCGCTACCGCACCACAATTTTTACAGGTATAAGCCATAATAATGTCCCTCCTTTCCTTTACGAATAACATGGAATATTGTTCTTATGCTCAATGAACCGGCATTTATTAGAGATCGTCTCGGATGTAACTTTTTTTTGGTATTTCCCAACAAAACGTCATATTTTATGAGTAACACCGAAAAACCCGTTGTCAAGCAACGGCCGGCCATTTAAAAAACATGTCATCGATGATCAAACCGACTTTTTATCCCTTTCAACATAAAGTTTCCAGGCGTTTCATGGCAAAGGCCTGAGCAGGTCATTGGCATCCATGTTCGGCATCCTTTTAAAATCTGAGTTTAAAAAATCCGGGCATCAAAATAATGTTCTATTTTTCAGCCAGGATCTTTCTGAGCACATACTGCAAAATTCCACCGTGTAGGAAATAATCGACGTCCACCTCGGTGTCCAGCCGCGCAATGACGTCAAAATGAACTTCTCGATGGTCTTCTTTAACGGCTTTGACGGACAAGGTCTTCCTGGGATGCATATCTTCGATGCCGCTGATGGAGAAAGTCTCTGAACCGGTCAGACCAAGTGTGTCAACGGTTTTGCCATTTTTAAGTACAAGGGGCAGAACCCCCATCCCGACCAAATTGCTCCGGTGTATCCTCTCAAAAGACGATGCAATCACTGCTTTCACGCCCAGAAGAGCCGTCCCCTTTGCCGCCCAGTCCCTTGAAGAGCCCGTACCGTATTCCCTGCCGCCTAAAACAACAAGCGGTCTGGATTCCGAAAGGTATTTCATAGCCGCATCGTAGACAAACATCTCCGACTTGTCAGGAAACTTTATCGTAAAACTTCCCTCCTTTGGCGATACCAGTTTATTTTTAATTCGGATGTTGCCGAACGTCCCTCGCATCATAACTTCGTGGTTACCCCTTCGGGAACCATACGAATTAAATTCATCCTGCGAAAGCTTTTTACCAATAAGATATTTTCCGGCCGGGTAGTCGGCGGGTATCGCTCCTGCCGGAGAAATATGGTCCGTCGTCACCGAATCGCCCAGTAAGAGGAGTGCACGGGCATCCGTCACATCCGAGGCTTTGACAAGATCCGGGCCGAAGTTTTCAAAAAAAGGCGGTTTTTTAATATAAGTAGATTTGGGATCCCAATGAAATGTCTTGCTTTCCGGGACATTCAACGAATTCCAGAATCGATCTCCGTCAAAAATTTTGCCGTATTCTTCCTGGAAAAAATCATTTTTAACATGCAGTTTTACGAGGTTTCTAATCTCATCGTCTCCGGGCCAGATATCCGTCAAAAATACCGGTGCACCGTTCAAATCGTATCCAAGAGGCTCAGTGGTCAAATCGATGTCGATCCGTCCCGCAA
>JBAUWG010000124.1:0-8926 GCA_049583675.1 Desulfobacterales bacterium
GCTTCTTTGAGCATGGCGATGTCGTTATACGAATCCCCTACCGCAATGATCTTGTAGTTCAATTTTTTTAAAGAAATCACCGATTTCCGCTTTCCGTCTTTCTGTCGAAGAACATAATCCGAAATGAAGCCGTCGGGTGTAATGGATAGGGTGTGACAAAAGAGTGTCGGCCATCCCAGCTTTTCCATCAACGGACGGGCAAATTGGTCGAATGTGTCGGAAACAACAATGATCTGCGTGCGGGATCGGAGCCAGTTCAGAAAATCGACTGCTCCCTCCAGCGGTTTCATTTTAGCGATGACTGCTTGAATATCAGCAATTTTAAGCTGGTTTTCATCCAGAATTTTAAGACGTCTTTTCATCAAAACATCATAGTCGGCAATATCTCTCGTTGTCAGCCGAAGTTCTTCGATTCCTGTTTTTTCGGCGACGTTGATCCATATTTCCGGGACGAATACGCCTTCCAGATCGGAACAAACAATGTACATGTCAATCCTCTTCGTCTTCGTTCTCAATTCGTATAAGTACCGGACGGTCGCTGACCACATCGAGGTTTGAAATATCGGACAGCGCATTTTGCACGTCCGCTTCTCTGGCGAGATGAGTGAGCATGACAATGGGAACCGCCCCGGACATTTTTCTGCCTTTTTGATGGACCGATTTGATGCTGATGCCATAATCGCCCAAAATACCGGATATCTTGGATAGAACGCCGGGCCGGTCCAGGACCGAAAACCGGAAATAATAGTGTTTCCGTATATTTTCCATGGAAAGCACCGGGATCTTGCGAATATGTTCCATCTGGTAAGCCAGCAGCGGTACTCTGCCGGTTGAACCCGATAAAAGATTTCGGGCAAGATCAATAACGTCACCGACTACGGCGCCGGCGGTTGGCATCATTCCCGCGCCGTACCCATAGAGCATCATGTCGCCGACGGCATCTCCGGTAATGGTGACGGCGTTGAGGACCCCGTTGACGCCGGAGAGGGGATTTGAAAAAGGGATCATGGTAGGATGAACCCTTGCCTCGATGGCGTCGCCGGCATTTTTAGTAATGGCAAGAAGTTTGATCCGGTAACCGAACTGCCCGGCGAACTCGATGTCTAAAGGCGTGATATTTGAAATCCCTTCGATATAGATGTCCTTTAAATTGATCTCCATGCCATAGGCCAGGGACGTTAAGATAGCCAGTTTATGGGCGGTATCGATGCCTTCGATATCCAGCGTCGGATCGGCTTCGGCAAACCCGTTCTCCTGGGCTTCTTTTAGAACGTCTTTGAAGCTACTGCCGTCTTCCGTGCTTCTGGACAGAATGTAGTTACAGGTACCGTTGAGAATGCCCGCCATGGATTTTATATGATTCCCGGCCAAAGATTCCCGCAGCGATTTGATGATGGGCATACAACCTCCCACACACGCTTCAAAAGCAAGGTCGACGCTGTGTTCCATGGCGGCCCTGAAAATTTCGTTTCCGTGAATGGCCAAAAGGGCCTTGTTTGCCGTGACGATCGGTTTTCCGTTATGAATGGCCCGAAAAATAAGATCTTTCGCAATCCCTTCGCCCCCGATCATTTCGATGATAATATCGACATCCGGGTCGTCGACGACTTTAAACGCATCCGGGATGAAAACCCCCTCGTCAAATTGTATGCCACGATCCGTATTAAGGTCGATGTCGGCAACGTATTTCAGGTTCAAATAAGCACCGACCCGAGAAAAAATCAGATCCCTGTTATTAATCAGAATTTTGGCGACGCCCGTACCCACCGTGCCGCAGCCGAGCAATCCCACATTAATCGCTTTCATAAAATCCTTTCAATCATTCATCCTTTTCGCGCCGGTTTGCCCGGTTGGGTTACATAATTTTTCGGAGACCTCTGATCGCCTGGTTGATACGCATCTGATTTTCTATCAAGGCAAAGCGAACGTAATCATCTCCGTATTCACCAAAACCCAAACCAGGGGAAACCGCGACACCGGCGTCCTTGATCAGCATTTTAGAAAATTCCACGGATCCCATTTTTATATATTGATCCGGAATCTTGGCCCATACAAACATGGTTGCCTTTGGACTTTGTACTTCCCAACCCACACGATTGAGTCCGGATATCAAGGCATCCCGCCGCAATTTATAGGTGTCGCAAATTTCTTTGACGCATTCCTGGGGGCCGTTTAAGGCGATGATGGATGCAATTTGAATCGGCTGGAAAATACCATAATCCAGATAGCTTTTAATTCTGCGAAGTGCGCCCACGATTTCGCTGTTTCCAACACAGAAACCCACCCGCCAGCCGGGCATGCTGTAACTTTTGGACAAAGAAAAGAATTCCACCCCAACATCTTTGGCGCCTTTAACCTGCAAAAAACTGGGCGGTTCGTAACCGTCGAATGAAAGATCTGCATAGGCAAAGTCGTGGATGATCATAATGTCGTGCTCTTTGGCATAGGCGACGATATTTTCAAAAAACGAGATATCAACGACTTCGGTGGTCGGGTTGTGCGGATAGCTGATGATCAAAACCTTCGGCCTCGGCCAGGTCTGTCGGGTGGCGTGCATCAGGTTGTCAAAAAAATCACTGCCGTGACCTTCGGGTATACCCCTTACATCCCCTCCGGCGATAATTGCAGAGTAGGGGTGGATGGGATAGGTAGGGTTCGGCGTGAACACCACATCCCCGGGGCGTATGGTAACAAGGATCAGGTGAGATATCCCTTCCTTGACGCCGATGGTGGCAATAGCTTCGGTGTCGGGATCGATATCAACGTCATATCTGCGTTTATACCAACTTGAAATCGCCATTCTCAATTTGGTGATCCCCATGGATGCGGAATATCGATGATTCTGCGGTTTTTGGACCGCCTCGGTCAGCTTGTCTACAATGTGCTGGGGTGTGCCGATGTCGGGATTCCCCATTCCAAGATCAATGATATCCTGTCCGGCGTGCCTAGCATCCATTTTGATTTTGTTCACGGTTGCAAAAACGTACGGTGGAAGCCGATCGAGCCTGGCAAACGGTTTCATAGACATAACCTCATTTTTGAGTTTATACATCACAAAACACAGAATACTTAACACATCATCACATGAATATTCCAGCGGCAGGAAGCCTTAACCTTCAGCTTGCCTTTATTTACAATACTCGGCATGTTATGTCAAAAAATTTGTTTTGACTTTTGCATGAACTCGAATTAATTTTCTTTTTTACATTTTGATCATTCGGACTGTTTAAAAAGGATAAAAATGACAAAACCATTGACGTATGCGGATGCAGGCGTAGACATCGACAAAGCCGACGAATTTGTGGGAAACATTAAAAAAATTGCCAAACAGACCTTCAGATCCGGAGTTCTAAGTGAAATCGGGGGGTTCGGCGGGATGTTCTCGCTGAACATGACCAGCATGGAAAGTCCGGTTCTGGTCAGTTCTACGGACGGTGTCGGGACGAAACTCAAAATTGCTTTCATGCTGGAAAAGCACGATACCGTGGGCATCGATCTTGTGGCGATGTGCGTGAATGATATTGTCGTCCAGGGCGCAAAACCGTTATTTTTTCTCGATTATCTCTCCATGGGAAAACTTGAAACCAAAATTGCGACAGATGTTATCACGGGCATCGGCGAGGGATGCCGGCAGGCCGGATGTGCGCTTATCGGCGGAGAAACCGCTGAAATGCCGGGATTTTATAAAGATAATGAATATGATCTGGCCGGTTTTGTGGTAGGACTTGTTGAAAACAGCAAAATTATCGACGGCTCGGGGATTCATGTCGGCGACCAATTGATCGGGATTTCGTCCAGCGGACTTCACAGCAATGGATACTCTTTGGTGCGTAAGATCTGTTTTGAAATTCTGGGGTTGAAAGTCGATCACTATGTTCCCGAATTCGGAAAAACGATCGGTGAGGAACTGCTCACGCCGACACGGATATATTCGGAAACCATCCACAGAATTATCAAAGATTTACCTATCTTCGGTCTGGCTCATATTACCGGCGGTGGGATGACAGAGAACATTATACGCGTTATTCCGGAAGGATGCGGCGTCGTTTTGCATCAAAACAGCTGGGATATCCCCCCCGTGTTCGAGTATCTGCAAAAGGCCGGCAATATATCTGAAAAGGAAATGATGCGGACGTTTAACAATGGCATCGGTATGGTTGCCGTTGTTCATGAAAAGAATACCCAGGAAATTCTGGATCGGCTGATCGCCATGAAAGAGCAAGCCTTTGTCATCGGAGAGGTCGTTGATCGAAAGGAATCCCAAGAGCGAGTGAGATGGGTGTGACGGTACTTCAGGACATAGTCTATTGTTGAAATTTTGGTGCTTTGGGCCCAGTCAGAGATGACGGGCCGATGACGTGGATTTTCGTGTCCAAAAATCACAAATTCCAAGCACCAAATTACAAATAAATTTCAAATTCGAATATGTAATAGCCAAAACCTTGCCGGACAAGACGTGTTTGGGATTTAGAATTTTGACCATTTGAATTTGTTTGATATTTGAAATTTCAAAAGGTCAATGAAATCAAACGAAGCAATTTCCCTTTGGGGGTAGCCAAGTCCGGCTTTCCAAGTCAAGATTTATTTAGATACAAGATGAAAAACAAGTCCACAAACAGCACGGATGACCCCAAGAAGCGAGCGGTTCAAAAGATTAAAAATCCGCTCTTGAGGTTGATGAAATGGATCGAAAATGGTCGTAATGGCAGCACAGTTTGTAAAGACTGAACGTTAAAAAGGGCTGTTGCCGGGAGCGCAACAGAAAAAAGAAAGCCGTTATGATCGTCTTCGGCATTGAAACATCCTGTGACGAAACTGCTGCTGCTGTTGTGGTTGACGGTAAAAAAATATTGTCTTCCATCGTATCATCCCAAGTCACCATACATCATCCCTACGGCGGCGTTGTACCTGAACTGGCTTCAAGAGAACATGTCGAAGCGATTGTACCGGTGGTTAATGAGGCATTAACTGCAGCGGGGATTGACAAAAAAGGACTCGATGCCGTTGCGGTTACCCGCGGGCCCGGACTCGTCGGCGCATTGCTGGTGGGATTTAATTTTGCCAGGGCTTTTGCGTTTGCAATGGGTATCCCATGGATTGGAATCGATCATCTTGAAGGTCATATCAATTCCGTGTTTCTGGAATCAGACCCGCCACCGTTTCCTTTTGTAGCACTTCTCGCTTCCGGCGGGCATACCAGCATCTACCACGTTACTTCTCACACCGGATACGCGCTTATGGGGCAGACGAGAGACGACGCCGCCGGAGAAGCCTTTGACAAGGTGGCCAAAATGCTGGGTCTCGGTTATCCCGGCGGTATTATTATCGACCGCTTGGCTGGAAAAGGAAATCCCGAAAATATTTCTTTCCCCAGGCCGTTTATGGATAACTCCACCTTTGATTTTAGTTTTAGCGGACTTAAAACCGCGGTCCGGAGATATATCCAAGACCACCGCAACGACTTCCGCAGACAGATTCCCGATATTGTGGCAGGATTTCAAGAAGCGGTGGTCGATGTCTTGTCAAATAAAATTATTCGTGCAGCAAAAGAAAAAGAATGCAACCATATGGCCATGGTGGGCGGTGTGGCTGCCAACAAACGGTTAAGAGAGAAGATCATGCGAGAGGCCTCTATAGAAGGTTTGACGGTTCATATCCCTTCCGTCGAATTATGCGGAGATAATGCGGCCATGATCGCCGCCGTCGGGTACCACTATTTGAAAAAAGGCATTGCATCAGATCTGGGTGATGATGTCTATTCGAGAATCAAAAGCTAAATCGCTTATCGAGTCAAAACTCGCTTTCATTGAATATGACGAAATTTAAAAGCAACCGTTGATGTGATTCATGGTAATATCAAAATCCATAGTTCGGTCACCCGCTCGCGCGGCCATTGTCGCATTCGCTCTTTTGATTTTCACTGGAACGATTCTGCTGATGCTTCCCGCGGCTTCCACGGGAAAGCCCGTTGGATGTATCGACGCGCTATTTACATCGACCTCAGCGGTTTGTGTCACCGGCCTGACGGTTGTCGACACGGGAAGGACCTACAGCCGCTTCGGCCAGTTTATTATAATGATCTTGATCCAGATCGGCGGTCTCGGTATCATGACCATGTCCACACTGTTTATCATGCTTTCCGGCAGAAGACCCGGTCTCGCCGGACAAATCGTCGTGCAGGATGCTTTTACCCATTCAAGAGATCGACATATTTCATCCATTCTCAAAGATGTGTTCCTGTTTACCGGCGCTATCGAGGGGGTGGGGATTGTGATCATGTTTTTTATTTTTCTTCCAAATAACAGCGTCCAAAGGGCGCTTTTTTTATCTGCATTTCATTCAATCAGCGCGTTTTGCAACGCCGGCTTTTCCGTATTTTCAGACAGCTTTGTCAAATATCAGGAAAACTGGGTGCTGAATCTGGTGATCTGCTTTTTGATCATATCCGGCGGTATCGGGTTTCTGGTATTATCCGAGATTAAACGAAAGTTTTTTGTCAAGCACCGCGCCCTGTCTCGACTCAGCCTTCATTCAAAGATCGTGATGTCAACAACGCTTTTTTTAATCGTTTCCGGCATGGTTTTGATTCTCGGCATGGAGTGGGGCAATACACTGGCACCGCTTTCCCTCTCCGGTCGTTTCCTGGCTGCTTTTTTTCAGTCTGTCACCGCCAGGACCGCCGGATTTAATACGCTTCCCATTGGCAACTTGGCCAATCAGACCCTTTTTCTGTTGATATTACTCATGTTCATCGGCGCCTCTCCGGGCTCCTGCGGGGGGGGCATTAAAACCACCAGTTTTGCTACGCTGGTGATGCTGGGTTTTTCCCGCTTTCAAGGACAGGATCGTCCCCTGTTGTTTAACCGGACCATCTCGGCTGCGAGTGTGGGAAAGGCTGTCAGCGTGGTCATTCTCAGCGCCATGGTGATATGCCTCGGCATTATGCTTTTGTTGGTCACTGAAATCGGTCAGGTGCCTCACACGCAAAGCCGGGGACTGTTTTTGGAATTATTTTTTGAAGTCGTCAGCGCTTTCGGAACGGTGGGACTATCCACTGGAATTACAGGATGGCTGACTGAGATAGGCAAAGTCATTATTTCCACGGTCATGTTTGTGGGACGTCTGGGACCGCTGGTGGTGGGTGTGGCGGTGAGCCGGGATGCAGCAGCGCGATATTATTATGCAGAGGAATCCATCATGGTGGGATGAGGTTGAGTATGAAACAATTTGCAATCATAGGGCTTGGAAATTTCGGGTATTATCTGGCAACGCATCTGTACGAGAAAGGAAACGATGTGCTGGCCATCGATAAAAATCAGAATTTGGTACAGAAAATCAAGGACAATGTGACACAAGCGGTCATTGCGGATGCGACGGATCTGCAGACCATTAAATCTTTGTCGATTCCGGAAATGGATGCAGCCGTTGTCTGCATCGGGAATGACCTCAGTGCGTCTATTCATACCACCTTGAATCTCAAGGATGTGGGGGTTCGAAAGGTATATGCCAAGGCGATTTCCGAACCCCATGGCCGTATTTTGCGAAAAGTCGGCGCTCAAGAAATTTTATTCCCTGAAAAAGATCTCGCCATGAATTTGGCCGAGCGGCTTCACAATCCCAGCCTTCTGGATTATTTACCCTTTTTTGAAGGGTATTCCATCATCGAACTGAAACCCAAAGAAAGCTTTGTGCAAAAGGAACTAAGAGATCTTGATCTCATCAACAAGTATGGTGTCCAGGTGATTGCGATCAAAGAAATCGCTTCCGGAAAACTGGCCATGATCCCAACCGGAAAATATATTTTAAAAGGCGACGAAGTGATGATACTTCTCGGGCCGAACGAGGGCCTTGAATTGCTTCGGAAGAAAGAGAGATAGTATGGACGGATTCGAAAACAATCCAATTCACAGGATCGAGAAATTGAAGTTTATGGATCAGCATCCATACTGGTTTTTCATTAAAATATTTGGACATGGGCCGCCAATATCGGAGTCCACTGATATAAAAGCTGTCGAGCTTATATCAGTCGCAGTAGATTAGAAATGCGGAGGAGCCGTGAGAGATGATTTAAAAATGAATTCGTTGCCGATACCGACAACGGAGGAATTGTTTTACGGTTCCGCTCCTAAAAAACGGTTGAATCAATGGTTGGCCACCGGGATCTGCGGGAATGATATTTCCTCGTCATGTTTGTATGTGGCAGCCATTGCAGCGGTATTTGCCGGTGTTTTGGCCCCGGTGATTTTGCTCGCGGTTGCGCTTCTTTTGTATTTTTATAAGAAAGTGTATACCGAGGTGGTTGAGGCGCTCCCATTAAACGGGGGAACGTATAATTGTCTCCTCAACAGCACTTCAAAATTCGCCGCAGCCCTTGCCGCTTGTATGACCATCCTTTCCTATATCGCAACCGCAGTGATTTCATCCAAGACCGCTGTAGAATATCTGCACTCCATATTTCCGAAATTCGCAGTTATTGAGGGCACGATCGTTATCCTGGGCGCCTTTGCAATACTGGCCATCATCGGGATTACCGAATCTGCGATGGTCGCCTTAGCCATTTTTATTTTTCACATATCGACATTGATGATTTTTTGTGTCCTCGGATTTATGAGTATCCCTTCAGATTTCCACATTTTCAAAGGAAATCTTATCACACTTCCCGTTGGAAACGATCTGTTGGTCGCGGTTTGTCTGGGTTTTTCTGCGGCCTTACTTGGTATCAGCGGATTTGAAAGTTCCGCCAATTTTGTAGAAGATCAGGATGTGGGCGTCTTTCGAAAAACACTTAGGAATATGCTGATTACCGTGGCCGTATTCAATCCCCTGATTTCCATTCTGTCTCTGAACCTGTTGCCTATGAATGAAATTATTTCCAATAAAGATCATCTCCTTTCTGATTTGGCCCATATCATAAGTGGACCTACAT
>JBAUWG010000125.1:0-14619 GCA_049583675.1 Desulfobacterales bacterium
CTGGGCGGATTCATCGGCAGAGCATTTTCAATTGGAAAGGACCTGAAGACGACGTGATCTACAGGACCGGAATTCAGGGACGCCTTCACTATTAAAGGCCATTGTTTTTTTTCTCACCCCAGTACCATCTCCTGGAGCTACGGGGCAAACCGGAGTTCACAGAGCAAACAGAGTTAAAATATTTTTGGTTTCCGGCGGAAGCCGGAAATAAACGTTTTCCGCAAACCTTACCGTTATAAAACGCAAAAGGAGGATATTATGTTCAAAAAAACATTGTTTGTATTGTTGAGTGTCCTGATGCTTTCAGGTGTCTGTTTCGCCCAAGCAGACCCTGCCAAAGAACAAATGAAAGAGACAACTCCCGCTGCAGCACAGGAACAGCCTGCCAAAGAGCAGATGAAAGAGACGGCTCCGGCTGCGGCACAGGAACAGCCTGCCAAAGAGCAGATGAAAGAGACAGCTCCCGCTGCAGCGCAGGAACAGCAGCCTGCATTGGTTTTGGAAAAGATCTATATTTGTACCGGCATTGAAGATCGGCAGCCCTCTGGTGTTGGAACGGTATTCTCTGATGATTTGGGCAAAATATACTGTTTTACCAAAATCGGCGGGGCTGAGGGTACAACTGATGTTTATCATGTTTGGTATTTTGGGGATAAAGAAATTGCGAGAGTTAAACTGCCTGTAAAATCACCGTCCTGGCGTACATGGAGTTCTAAAACGCTGAATATGGGATTAGGCAACGGACGGGTGGAGGTCGTTACTGAAAGCGGAGCTGTTTTGGGTAAAGCCGAGTTCGAGATTCAGGCAGCCCAGAAACCTGAAAAGGTTGAAAAGCCTGAGAAGACCGGGGTATCCGGAGAAGAAAAAATGGCCCCAAAAGAAGAAAAGGAGGCCCCTGAGGAGCAAAAAGAAGCCCCCAAAGCACAATAAAGATTCCAACTGGAAGGATAGGAAACTGCCGGGACGCTTTTCACTGTTAAAGTTCGATGTTTCTTTCTCTCTCAGAGCTCGCAGAAAATTGGTCTCTCACAGAGCTCGCAGAGCGCGCAGGGAATGTTGGTCTGATTCATGCCGAAAGATTGACGAGACCTTGGTTTGGCTCCTGCCTTCCAAACATGCCGTCTATCAGGTTCATGTAATTTTGAGTCAGCATGTTCAGCCCTGCTGCTGCGAGTTCCTGAGCATCCACAACACCGTCTTCGTTGGTGTCCAGCGGATCCAAGTTGCTGGAGGAATTATCATTTCCCTGGCCGTCCGGGATTCCCATGACATCCTGGGCGCCACCCTTGCCATGATGCCGGTGGCCTTCCGGCCGTCCGGCGTCGAATTCTGCGTGGCAGAGCTGGCCGTCGCCGTTCGTGTCCAGTTTTGAAACGATGTCGTAGACACTCATGGACAAACCGGTTTTCTTGGACACAGGGTCGGTAAAGGTCTTGAGTTCGTTCTGATCCAGGGATTTGTCCTGGTTGGCATCGATTTGATCAAAAAGACTTTCCGTCGGATCCCATCTTTGGGATGTTTGGATGCAGGGGTAGCTTCCTAGTCCGTTAATTGCGCTTATCATTTTTATCACCTCCTTTCCACGTTAGATTTGCAAAAGTATCTATACAAAATCAATGCCACATCCGTATCTGTCAGCTATGCTTAATAATTTAAATTTCAGAGGAGGGGCGTATCGGCAAAACCTTCGCGTTTTAGAAAGATCAGGGGAAAATATTTCGCAAAATAAAATCGTTTAACGATTTTATGAAACTCCTAAAGTTAAACCTGTGGGATCTAATCCACCACACAGCATAGGCGGACAAGAAAACGAAAGGGTTGCTCGCCTATGGCGGGCTAAAATTCCCATAAAGATTTAAGGCATGGTGACCGATCTTAGATACTGAATAAAAAAGAAATATGAAGATTCGGTATGTATCAATTTATCATTGATTCTTGCAAAACGAACCGGGTGCAAAGCACCCGAATGCAAGTTCAACGTCGAAAGCACAAACGTGCTGTTGCCTTTTCGGCCTGTGGCCGAAAATTCAAGCCATCCGCTTCGCGGGTGGTAGTTGAATGCCATTTTCTGGACAAATCATCCGGCGTTGCATGCAGCTGTTTTCCGTAATCAGGAATCTGAATCACCTTTTGGCCGTTTTAAACAATTTAAAACATATTATGAATGTGATACATTATCAAAGAAGGAAATTATGCGAAATGACTTACAACTTCGATCCCGATAAATGGTATGAAAACGAAATCGCATTTATAGAAAACCGTCATAAATCCGGGAAAATATCCGAGCAAGAATACAGAGCGTCATTAGTGGAACTCGATAAAAGACATGAAGAAATGTGGCGTCGGTTGGATGGGACTTATCAAATCTCACGTTAGAAGCCATCATAAAAAAGTCTTTTCGTCCAATTCTTTGTGTGATGCTTGGGAACGTACTTCACATTCGGTTTTTCCTGTCATGTATTAAATACCCTTGGCATCAACAGATGTTACGCTTGAATTGGAAAGCGTCCATAAATATATCAATTGATAAAATTCAGGTGCGGTGCTATAAAAAGTGCCGGTAGCTAAGCTGAGTGTTTCAAATTTTTAAAATGGTTCATTTAAAAACAGGTGATTGACTAATGACCTGCCAATTTTTTACGGAGGAGCTAATGCCAATTTTCGAATATGCGTGTAAGGAATGTTCTCACAGCTTTGAAGTACTCCTGCTGTTTTCCAATGATCCGCCCCCCCAATGCCCCAAATGCCAGTGTGCGGATGTGGCGAAACTAATGTCTTCCTCCACCATGAGAAAGCGGGAAGAGTATACCGGCGCGGGTGGTATACTCGATCCTATGGTCGGCCCGACTTTTTCGGGGAAATAAAGTTCATTGTTTTTTCTCTCACAGAACTCACAGAGTACGCAGAGGAAAGATTTTTTTGTTTTCCGGCGGAAGCCGGAAAAATACAACACTCCCCGCTCTGTGTGCTCTGCGAGAGTTAAATTTTCCGTGTAATTTTTGGGGCGGAAACCACTAAGGAAATATCGCATGCGGGCCGGCGGGCTTCTGACCCGGCGGAACATAGTCCGGTGCAGGTTTGCCATTCGGGCCGAGGTATCGAATAAACTCATAAATGGCGCTGAGATCTTCATGTGTCATGGCGTTAAGGTTGAACCATGGCATCGGGGGGCGAACTTTCAGGGTTGTTGCAAATTCCAGCCATCCGTTTTCTGTCAGTTCGTTGATTAAAAGGCGAAGATTTGTCCCGTAAGTCGTTCCCCAGGGTCCGCTCCAGCCAAAGTTATCCCCCGTCAGCCATAGATCCTCAGACACTTTTCCATCTGATGGCAGATATCCGGCAGTGTGACAATCGTTGCAGCCCGCTATTTTTGCCAGGTAGCGTCCCTTTTCCACCATTATCATTTTAAAGCCGGATTTGCTTTCCAATGGTTTTGCCGCAGCAGACTGCGCTTTATTGCAAAAAAAGAGTGCGAGTAACATAAAGCTCAGGAAAACGATAGCGGTAAAATTAGATTTCATGTCACAATCTCCTATTTTTAGAAGCCATCTCAAATTGGATTTAGAAAGCATTTTTCCGGTCTTAAATGTCAACCCGCCGATGGTTTGCCCAGAATATCATTGATCACCACGGATAAGTCGAGGAGAGCCTGTCTCCCGTCGCCACGGAAAGAACAGCCGTGCATCGTCGCCAGGGTCTTTGGTTTCAAGGCAGCGAGCCTTTTTAGCGTGCTGTCCGTGTAAGGTGTGTAGGGCAGGTCATTCGCCAGCGGCCCGTCAAGGCCGCCCTGGATTGCGTCTCTTGCACGATCCACGATTCCCGACTCCACAAGGGGCTCCGGATCGCCGGGGTGGAAGAATAAATCCGAGCAAAGGAGCGTCTGTTCGGTCTCGTCGAAAAACAGGCCTGCGTCCCAGCCGTGCGGTACGTGCGGGGTCGAAAGAAACCGCAGGCGGTGCCGGCCGGTTACTATGACTTCGTTGTCAGCAAGAGCGCGGGGAGCCCGATCGGCGAAGTCGTTGACATTCACCATCGCCCCAACGAAGCTGCAGACCGCCTGGGCGGACGGGGCGATCCGGAACCACTCGTTTAAGGCGCCGCACTCGTCGGATTCAAAGTGGCTGAACCCGATCCAACGGAGCTTCGCGGGGTCAATGATCGACGACAGGCCGGCCAGTATTGTCTGAAACATGCTCTTATATCCCGTATGCATCAGGAACGGCTCATCGTCATTGATGAAGATCTGGTTGAACTGGATCTCGTAATCGGGGTGAAACGTTGAGAGACGGTACGTGTCTGGTGCAATTTCATTCACTTTACACTGCATGGCAATCCTCCTTATCTGATAGTTGTCTGTTAAAGCGACCCGTATCACCGGCAGGCAAACTTGGCAATATATGAGTTGAACACAATTGGGGTGGTAAATGTCAAATAAACATGATTTAAAGAAAATGGAACAATAACAATAACATCAAAAGAAGTGAGTAGAAGCGGTTTCAAAAGAATATTTATAATCATAAATTAATTTAAAAGCTTTGATTGAGTCAATGAAATAATGATTTTATCTAGTGTCCATCCATAAATGAGGATTTTTGTTCGAGATCAAGGCATGCGAAAAAAATAACCACAGGCATATCGTTGATATTCAGAGGATTATTTTTTGAGCATAACGCCGAGATCAGGCAAAAAGACCATTTATGGATGGACACTATCTAACCGCATGTCCTTGTGAATCGAATACCGCAACTTTTTTTTGTTTTATGAAAGACACGTTATCGGAATTATAGAGATGGCATTCCGGGTATTTTTTTGATAATGATGATAGGAATCCCTTTAGGCGGCATTTTTTTAAACAATCGATTTGAATAGACAAGGAGGGCGTGATGCGTTGGAAACAATTTTTTACCCCTGTTCAGTCTATGAATTCCGAGCAAGCCAAAGAATTTATGGCCGGAAAAACCCTGGATGAATTTACCCTGTTGGATGTTCGTCAGCCCGGCGAGTATGAAAAACATCATATCCCCGGTTCAAAATTAATTCCCGTTGGCGAGCTTGATAAAAGATTGGACGAAATCGATCCGGACATACCGGTGTTGATCTACTGAGCTATGGGCGGACGAAGCCGGGTGGCTTCGCAGATGCTTAGCGGCAAAGGATTCAATCAGGTCATCAACGTGTCCGGCGGCATTAAGGCCTGGAACGATCCCGTGGCTTTCGGATCGGAAGAACAGGGACTGGATCTTCTTACGGGAAACGAATCCATTGAAGAGACACTTGTCGTTGCTTATTCTCTTGAAGCGGGTTTGCAGGACTTTTATCTTACCATGATCGATAAAGTGGCCGCAGATGAGGTCAAATCCCTGTTTCAAAAGCTGTCCGATATCGAAGTACTTCATCAGAACCGCATATTGGAGGAATACATTCAGATCACCGGAAAAGAAATCGACCGGGACACCTTTGAATCGGGACGGGTGGAAAAGGCCGTGGAAGGGGGATTGACCACTGACGAGTATATCCGGTTATTCAAACCGGATTGGAATGCTTTGTCGGATATTGTCGCTCTGGCCATGTCCATCGAAGCGCAGGCGCTGGATCTTTATACCCGGGCTGCGAATCGCAGCACAGATGAACGCAGCCGAGGCGCCATGAAAAAAATTGCAGAGGAAGAGCGGGCTCATTTGGCGCAGCTGGGAAGGTTGATGGACACACTATAAAATAAAGCTGTAAGCTAAAAGGAATTAACCATGGCCAAACATCTGGTACTTGTCGGCGGCGGTCATGCGCATATGATGACCCTTGCCAATATTCATGCATTTGTGGCAAAACGCCATCGGGTAACGGTCATCGGCCCCTCCGAACACCATTATTATTCCGGTATGGGACCCGGTATGCTGGGAGGGACCTATGCGCCGTCGGATATCCGGTTTGCGACGAAACACGTGGTGGAAAAACAGGGTGGCGTTTTTAAGCTGGGGAAAGCCGTTCGCATCAGACCTGATGAAAGACAAATTGAAATGGAAGCCGGAGAAATTGTTTCCTACGATGTGGTTTCCTTCAATGCGGGAAGCTATGTGCCGCGGCTGAACCTTTCGGAAAATACCGAAAACATTTACACGGTCAAGCCCATTGAAAAGCTCGTGGAAGCGCAAACCAGAATCAAGGAACTGGCATCACAAAGACCCATCACTATCGGTATTATCGGGGGCGGACCTTCTTCCGTGGAGATTGCGGGAAATATCTGGCAGTTGACGTCCGGGTACGGCACAAATCAGCCCCGCGTAAAAATCTTTGCCGGCGCGGATCTTATGGCCAAATACCCGGAGGGGGTTAGAGCCCGGATTGAAAAATCCCTTAAAAGTCATGGGGTGGAAATCCATACCAACGGCGTCGTTCAAACCATTGAACCTCATGGCATCATCCTGACGTCCGGAGAGCGATACGATCTGGATTTAATCTTTCTGGCCATTGGCGTTAAGCCGAATGCTATATTTGAAAGATCCGGCATCGCGGTCGGACCGGATGGCGGAATGCGGGTCAATGCCTATCTGCAGAGTATTGCCTATCCGGAAATGTTCGGCGGCGGTGATTGCATTTATTTTCAGGACCAACCCCTGGACAAGGTGGGGGTATATGCCGTTCGCCAAAATCCGGTTTTATACCACAATCTGATGGCCGCCCTGGAGGGAGAACCGCTTCAGGTTTTTAGCCCGGGCGGCGATTATCTGTTGATTTTCAATATGGGAGGCGGAAAAGGGGTTCTGCGAAAAAGATGGCTGACGCTCGGCGGAAGAATCGCATTTATCGTCAAGGATTACATCGACCGGAAATTCATGAAAAAGTTTCAAGCGATCGAGTGAAGAAGTTTCATATGGGGATCATATCATTCCGAGGGCCAGCGCCGCGGCAATGCCGAAAAGCATGATGGAAATCAGGATTTGGATAGCGCGCATGGTCACCTTTTTCATGTAACGGGCGCCAATAAATGCCCCGAAAAATGCCGATCCGGTTGCCGCAAAGAGCAAAGGTAGATTCCATGGGCCTTTTGCCGTGAAGAAATAAGAACTGTAGACGCTAAGGCGGGTGACGTCCACAAAGCAAGCGATTACTGTGCTGGTCGCGATATACCCTTCTTGAGACAATCCTGCTCTCAAAAGAAACAGGCTTCTCAATGCCCCTTGGTTGCCCGAAAGCCCTCCAAAGAATCCGCTCAGGGTTCCGCCGATGGGAAGATATTTTCTGTCAAAGGAGACCTTGGAGAGCCGCGGTGAGAATTCAGCTATGGAAAAGACCGCCAGCAGCATGGCGATTACGACCTTTACCGGGGTAACTTCGAAAGACCTTTCAAAGAGCTGGTAGACGAACAGCGGTTTTAAGCCTGATAATAAAAGGAGCGCCTTTGCACCGAAAAAGGCAAAAATGATAGCGGGAATTCCGAACCGCAGCACAACCCCCTTGTCGGTGAACTTGCCGACCAGGAAGAGCTTGAAAAGGTTGTTCAGGAAGTGGACAATGGCGGTCAGGGCGATGGCGACCTCCACAGGGAAAAAGATCGCGAACAACGGCATCAGAAGGGTGCCGAGACCAAAACCCGAAAAGAGGGTCAGACAGGAAGCAACCAAAGCCGCAAAACAGATGACGACATATTCCATCTTGTAAACCAGCCTGCCTTTTTCAGGGGTATTGAAATTTATCCTAATTGAGTGATTCCGCTTTCAAACCGAAGCAGAAACCGAATAAAATAGGCCACGTTCTTTGCTACGAAATGGATACCCGTCCGCCGGGCAAATCCTTGATCTGCCGCAAAAACCGGTCCTCCTGCAACTATTTTTGTTTTTGACGGGAGGTTTCTGCTGATCATTAACATGTTTTCCTCTGAATCAAACTGGAGTACGGTCAATCCGAATAAATCAGGCTGGCTTTTTTGACATTCGGTGATGATTTTTTCAGGGGTCACAAGTAGTCCGAGTTTAATGATGTCAAGACCCGCTGCTTCGGAAAACATGCGGATAACTTCGAGCCCATGCCCCAGGCCATCGTCAAGGGTTGCCGTGACCATCGACGGAGGGTCGTCCCATATCCCCGAACAACCTGTTTTTACTTTCCAATCACGCAAATCACCGGCTGCTTTTTCAAGCGCCGACCTGGAGGGCAGCCCTTCTGACCGCCATTTTCCGGACAGTTCCGCCAGTTTTACCCGCAACTGTTTTTTGTAATCAGGAATCTAATTCACCTTTTGGCTGTTTTAAAAATATGAAATAAATATATAATATGGTAATGAAAACGTGTCAAAGATGAAAAGGGAATTCAACCGCAGGCACACCAAAAATAATAGTGAAATGGAAAAGAAATGACTGCAGCGACCCCTGAGACGCCGCTTACAAAACGGATAAAACGGCAGGTGATCGGTCGAAAAAGGCAGTTTTTTGTCGCGATCGCACCGGGACTTGAATCGATTTGCCAAGAGGAGTTGAAAGTCCTCCTGCCGTCCGGAACCCCCCTGTCCATGGTCGAAGGCGGGATTAAATTCGAGGCGCGGCTTCACGACGGCTACCTTGCCAATCTGAACCTTCGCACCGCCAACCGGCTCCTCATGCGGATCGGGTCGTTTTACGCCGCTAATTTTCGGAAACTCGAAAATAACCTGATCGCTGTCCCCTGGGAGCTTTTTATACTGCCGGGCGCCCCGGCCCGCATCCGCGTGACCTCCCGGCATTCAAGGCTGTATCACAAGGACGCGGTTGCCGGGCTTGTTCAGGCCAGCATTGCCTTTTGCTTTGCGCAAAACAAATTTTCAGCAGGAGCCGCCGCAGAACCGGCCATCACCCAGCAGATCTTTGTACGGTTGTCCGATAACCGCGTGACCCTCTCCATTGACAGCAGCGGCGATCTGCTTCACAAGCGGGGCATCAAACCGCGCACAGCCAAAGCACCCATTCGAGAGACCCTCGCCGCCGCCGCCCTGATGCTTTCCGGATATACCGGGATAGAACCGCTGGTTGACCCCATGTGCGGTTCCGGCACATTTGCCATCGAGGCCGCCCTGATCGCCCGGAAGATTCCGCCGGGAAGCTTCAGGAATTTTGCCTTCATGGAATGGCCGTCGTTTCAACCCAAACGATGGCAGCATATGAAACAGGCGGCAGAAAATAAGATCGATCGAACAGACCCCGCTTTCATCTTTGCCTCGGACCGGGACGAACGCGCGGTTTCAAGACTGAGTGACAGCGTGACCCGACACGGCCTGTCCGGCATCGTCGTGGTTTCTACCCGGGATTTTTTCGATCTTTCGCCGACTGAACTGACAAACCAAACCGGGCTGGTGACGCTTAACCCGCCGTTCGGGCGACGACTGGGATCGCGACGCGCCAGTGAAGACCTTTTCCTGTCCGTGTGCGAGAGGCTGAAAAATGAATACAAAGGATGGAAATTTGTCCTGATCTCGCTCAATCCCCGCATTGCCGGAATGATGCCTTTCAAATCGACCACCCATCTGCTGCCGCATGGCGGGCTTAAGGTCGCCCTGATGACCGGAAGGATTCCTGAATGAGGGACTTCCGAGACCTCATTTATGGATGGACACTAGATAATCATTGACTATAGAACAGACTCATGGTTTTTTAAATTCAACACCGGAATACTCGAAAAACAAAATCCCCAAAAAATTTTATGACAATCAGGCATTTTATTCCAAAGAAAAAGACAAGCGGCATGCCATCGAGCCGTTTTATCTTAAAGGGGATCCTAATGTCAGTTGGCCCGTTATCCTGGGTGAAATCGCTTCAATGCCCAAGTGGCGAATTGTCAAGGCAACCGGCAACTACATCCATGTGGAGTGCAGGAGCCGGATCTTCCATTTTTTTGATGGCAATTCTGGTCATTTTTTCCGCATCATTGCCGTCATTGGCTGGCGCGAAATCCCCCGTGACGCCTGAAACCTACAGCCAACCGCAAGCATCGTCCATCTGGAAAACCGATGTGGGCGGCGGCTTTAAAAAAAATATCATGAACGCCGGTTTAACGGCCGGATCAGGATTTGGCCTCAACATTTTAGGATGCACGGAGTCCCATGAATTAGCGCTGGTTTACGGTCACATGGGGTGGATGGCCACCGATGTTATGTTCAAGCATCGATGGTATGAAGGCAATTTGGAACTATGGGGGGAAATTTTTGGGGGCGAACAACATCATCCGGAGACAGCCGGTGTCTTTGGGCTGACCATAGGGCCTCGATACCTTTTTATCACTCACAGCCGCTGGGTTCCTTTTATCGATGCCGGCGCAGGCGTTTCCGGCACGAATATCGGCGAACCCGATCTAGGTTCAACATTTGAGTTCAATGTCCAACTCGGCGCCGGCACGCATTATTTCTTTCTGGATGATATCGCGCTGACCCTGCAGATTCGGGGAATTCACCTGTCGGATGCGTACATTAAATTGCCGAACCACGGGGCCAATGCGCTCTTGTTTTTAGTCGGCGCAACCTGGTTTTTTTAACATAGTTTTAACATAGCGATCAAGACAAGCGTTTCAGAAAATAGGGCACTTAATGTTGGAAATGTCGCCCAACATATAGCAAAGAGGGGCGTTTTGCAAAGGTCTCGGGGTGCCTTGCAATACGATCGCTCTGGTCATCGAGGGTTCACAAGCGCCGCTGGGTCTGGTAAAGCAAAACAGGGCCCAGTGCGGCGGCAATACCCATTGAAGCGAAGGTCAACCCCCAGGACCATGACGTCGCCCCGCCACCGGTCAGGTCTAAAATCATGCCGGCAGCCACCGACCCCAGCGAAGCGGCGGCAAATCCTCCCAGAGATTGGAGAGCCATGGTGGCGCCTTGGCGTTCGGGTTTTGCCGCCGTGATGACCCCGGCATGAATAGCCGCGGAATCTCCCTGAAAGAACAGGGTGTAGACCAGACACAGGACCACCACGACATGGTATGGCAGCCGTGCCGAAAATCCAATGGTCAACGCCAAAAGGCAGGAGACTCCCATGATCGTTGCGACCACCCGTCGCCGTCCCAGCCGGACGGCCAGCTCGCCGCCCGCAATGCTGGCCAGCATGCCGCCGATTCCGGCCACGGCCATTACCGTTGTGGGTGCCATCAAGCCTGCCGGCGCTTTCTGGAGGGTGATACTGAAGCTTAAAAAAGCGACCAGCCAGGACCGGGCCGCAAACATCTCCCACATATGGCACATGTAGGCAAAAATGTACGCCCGAGCCGGCCGGTTTTTCCAAACCGGCCGGAAATCGAAAATATGGGCTTTTGTGGTTTCAATAGCGGCCGATGAGATGGACTTGGGGCTTAATACCCAAAACGCCAGAAAAAGAGAAAACGCCGATCCCATGGCGGCAATGCCAAATACCTGATGCCATCCGAACCATCTGAATACCTGGCCTGCGAAATAAAAAGAGACACTCACTCCCAGCCCGAAAAAAGCCGTGTAAAATGAGATCGCCCGGGGCTGGGTGCTTGATTCCAGACGATCGATGATCGCTTTCAGACCGGGGATAAAGGTGCCGGCAAGCCCGAGACCACCCAGGCACCTGAAAAAAAGGGCCGACCAGAATCCGGAAGCCAGAAAAGAAAACCCCAGGTTGGACAATCCGCCCAGTGTGGTGAAGATCAGGTATATCCGGCGGGCATCGACCCGGTCGGTGAGACCGGTGAGCAGTGGTACGGCCGCCGTATAGCCGGCAAAATAGATGCCGTTTATCCATCCGGCCTGGATGTTTGACAGATTCCACGACTTCAGAAAGTAAGGGAGCAGGGCCGGAAAAGCGAAAACCCCGAGCATGCCCAGAACCTCGGCGCCGCACATGGCGGCGATGAGAATAAAAGCGTCGAGGCGTGATGTTTCCGTATCCGGGGTCAGGCTTGGTGTCATTTCTTTGTTCAGGAAAACATGATTGAAATTACTTCAAAAGTTTTGGTCCATCAGAATGCTGTACCGAGTTGCTGGCATATCATTGTACACTCTAGAAGGTTCCGGGTTCAAAAAGCAAGCCATTTTAGATTTTTTAGGGACTTTAACAATTCGTAAAAAATACCGGCATATTCACATCTTCATTCTTTCATCCAATCAGGGTTTTTTAACAAAAATAACTATCATATTAGAAGCTTAAACCCACTTGATGATTTCTATCCCATGGGTATCAATTTTGCTGACAAATCTGTATTTTTAGGATATGGTTAAAAAATCTTCACAAATTTCCATTGATTTTAACTTTAGAGATCTTAACTTCAATCTTCTGTATTCGGATTTTGAAACATACCATCAAGGATATGCAATAGACGCTGCCGAAACGTATCGTTTCAAGATTACGCCATCGATTACTTTAATCAATTGTTGAATTTTTTTAATCTTTGCCGCCGGTAGAAAATCCGATTCGGCGTATATACAACAAATCTCGATCAATTTTTCAGATCAAAGTCGATCGATCGGAAAGGAGGGAAACATGCTAAAAGAATTTAAAGAATTTGCCATGAGAGGAAATGTCGTGGACATGGCGGTTGGCATCATCATCGGTGCTGCTTTCGGGACCATCGTAAAATCCCTGGTTGACGATATTATTATGCCGCCCATCGGTTTACTGCTCGGCAAGGTCGATTTTTCGAACCTGTTCCTGGTCATCAAACAGGGGGCTGTCGCCGGCTCATTTTCAACAGTGGCCGAGGCGCATAAAGCCGGTGCGGTCACAATCAATTACGGCATATTTATCAACACCGTTATCAGTTTTTTAATCGTTGCTTTTGCCGTTTTTATCCTTATTCGCGGTTTAAATAAGCTCAAAAGAGCTGAGGAAGCACTTCCGGAAGCACCGACGACCAAAGAGTGCCCTAGTTGTTTCTCGACCATATCCATCAAAGCCACGCGATGTGCGTTCTGCACTTCGGAGTTGCAGGCAGCCCTGACAGATTAAGGGCGCTCTAACCCCGATTAGCGTCCGGCAGACGCTGCAACCCAATAGTTTGAAATAAAATGGCTCCTCCTCTTGCAAAAGAAAGGGAACCCGTTGTCCATGAAAGATTTTCCGATTATTTTTTTAATAAAAGAACGACCCACACAAAGGAAAACCGAGGAGAAAACTTATGGTAAAATATTATTATAAGGCATTGTTTTTTATAATGGCCGGCACCCTGCTGATCAGTTGTGCCGGGGAGAAAGCCATGAAGTCCGCACCGTCTTTCAACTCGTATCATTTCGATGCCGCCCAGTATGTGCCCAAGGTTGACAATTTTGAGGTGATCCTGGACACATCGTCTACCATGGCGGATAAATACCAAGGACAAACCAAAGAGACCATTGCCAAGAAATTTTTAACGGCAATGAATGAGACACTTCCGGAACTCAAATATAACGGCGCGCTCCGAACATTCGGTCACGATGCCTATTTCCCGGACAGATCGACCATGCTGGTATATGGCATGAAACCCTATTCGACTGCGGAGTTTGGGTCGGCCATAAACGCTGCAAAAGGACCCGGTGGAGACACTTCTCTTCCACTGGCCAAAGCCATCGCGGCTGCTGGAGGAGACCTGGCGTCGGCCCAAGGTCCCATTGCCATCGTTATCGTCAGTGATGGGATTGATTTGGACCAGGCCCCGATGAAGGCTGCCGAGGCTTTAAAAAGCCGGTTCGGCGACCGGCTTTGCATCGACACGGTACAGGTGGGGGATGACCCCGGAGGAAAGGCATTCCTGGAACAACTTGCCAAAGTGAGCGGGTGTGGATTTTCAACCACCGCCGACAAACTTGCCGGATCCTCAGACATGGCCGGTTTTATTGAAAATATATTCCTGGCCAAACATGTCTCGGTTGCTGCTTTAGACAGCGACGGCGACGGTGTTCCCGACAATAGGGACAAGTGTCCAAATACTCCGAAAGGCGTTAAGGTAGATGCTTTCGGTTGCCCGCTCGACGCTGATCGGGACGGCGTTCCGGATTACCTGGACAAGTGTCCGAATACGCCCAAGGGAGCGACTGTGGATGCCAGGGGATGCTGGACCTATGCTTCCGTGGTTCTTTTTGATCTTAACAGTGCAGCGGTAAAGTCCGAAGCATATCCCATGCTCAATGATGCGGTAATGATCATGAAAAAGAATCCGGACCTCAAAGTTCGGATCGATGGATATACCGACAGTACCGGAACCGAAGCCTATAACCTGGACCTTTCTGAAAGGCGAGCCAAAGCCGTAGAAGATTTTTTTGTTTCCAAAGGGATTGCTCCCGAACGAATCACCACAAAGGGTTTTGGTATTGCGAATCCGGTAGCCAGCAATAAAACAAAAGAAGGCCGGGCCAAAAACCGGCGGGTTGAATTTACGCCGGTCAAATAAAATATCCTGCAATCCATAACCAAGCGCGGTTGGGAAAAATGGGGGACATAGGATGTCCCCCAGGCTTGACATTTTAATAGCATTGTTAAAACTTTTTAAGATCAGGCCCAATTAAGACGCAGATTCGACGTTCGAGGTGAAGGGCAGTATTCAGCAGCAAACGATAAAGCTGCGCTCAATGAGAATGGGACATTGAGTACCAGCCGGGGGATGCTGATCCTGCCCTGTCTCGGGTCTCGGAATCCTATTTTTGAGAAAGCTTCTAGTTTGCCGAAATAATCC
>JBAUWG010000126.1:0-2512 GCA_049583675.1 Desulfobacterales bacterium
AATGATTACACCCCCACGATTGTCCTTGTGAAGCTTTTCATAAACCCTGTTCTTTCGTGTTCACTTCTGGAGAGAAAGCCGATTAAAGAAACATCTTGAAACGGACATCCGGCAATCAAGTCGGCCAGGGACTTTATATAAGGATTTGACGAAAATTATTGTAATTATAACTAGTTATAAAGCTTTATAAAAAAATAATGGTTGACAAAACTATTCGGCTATGGTTTCCAAATCAATAAAATTTCAGACGAATACGGTTCTGAAGTCACTTTTCAAAACAAAAAAATAACATCAACCATCGGGAATTTGAAATGGCAATTCAACCTTGTTTGGTAAAAAAATTATATGAAACACTATCTGAAATCCCCCCCGGGCAAATCACGCAACCCCTATGCAGGGAGCATATTATAAGACTGTCAGCGTTATTGGAGGATATCCGCAATGGCAGGGGGCAGAGAAACCACCTGGCGATCATGAACGATCTGGCCGGGATACTGGTGAAAGATGCTGCTGATAAGATCTGTGTCGATTTGGGCCATATGGTCATATCTGCACTGGAAGAACACAGGCACGTTTTTTTGACCCACATAGAAGCGCATTATTGCTCCACCGGGGAATGCACCCCCTTGATCGCCGCTCCATGCCAAATGGCATGTCCTGCCGGTGTAGACGTGCCGAGTTATGTGGCGCTTGTGGGCGAAGGCCGATATAAGGAAGCCTTGGAAGTATTGAGAGAAGATCTTCCGCTTCCCGGCGCGCTCAGCCGGGTCTGTGTCCATCCTTGCGAGAAGGCTTGCCGGCGAGGAACCTTAGATAAACCCATCGCCATCTGCCAGCTCAAACGCGTCGCCTTTGACAAAGCCCATGAACTGGGAATACTTCCGATCAAGGAGAAGCCTCATCGATACCGCGAAAAGATCGCTATCATCGGCAGCGGTCCCGCAGGCCTTTCCGCGGGTTATTTTTTGGCTAAAAAAGGTTACAGATCCACAATTTTTGAATCCAAGCCCGAGCCCGGCGGCATGCTCCGATGGTGGATACCTGCCTACAGGCTTCCCAGTGACATATTGGAGCTGGAAATAAATCATATTAAAGCCCTGGGCGTTGATATTCACACCGGCGTAACTTTTGGAAAAGATTTGACGTTGAAATCTCTCAAAGAACAAGGTTTTCAAGCATATTTTTTGGGAATCGGCGCCCACGACCCCATGCGACTTCACATCCCGGGAGAAGAGGACTTTTCCGGAGTCGAGGACTGTTTGACCTTTCTCTACAACGCTCGCCAAGGAACGGCAAAGGTGGGTAGAAGAGTCATCGTCATCGGGGGCGGCAATGCAGCGGTGGACTGCGCCCGCACTGCCCTTCGGATGGACGTTGACGAGGTTCGCCTCGTGTATCGGCGAACCAAAAGGGAAATGCCTGCCCACCCAAAAGAAATACAGGAGCTCGAGGAAGAAGGAACCGTCCTGAACATTTTACTGTCCCCGATTCGTATCCATGGCAAATATGGAAAGGCGACCGGGCTTGAGGTCATCCAAAATAAACTGAGCAAACTCGACGGCAGCGGTCGGAGACGACCCGTTCCTGTGAAAGGAACTGAACATATCATTCCGGCAGATACCATCATATGCGCCATTGGGCAGGAAGTGAATGTTCAAAGTCTGAGGCCGCTCGACCGCTTGGAACTAACGAGACGGAATCTGATCACTGTCAGCCCGGTTACCATGGAAACGTCGATTCCCGGCGTTTTTGCCGGCGGAGATGTGGTCACCGGACCCGCCACTGTGGTAGAAGCCGTTGCTTCCGGGAAAAAAGCCGCGGAAGCCATCCACCGTTTTTTGAGAAAAATCCCCAATCCTGAATATACACTGGTACCGCTCAAGCGCAAACAAGTCCGGGTCATGGATGTTTCACCCAAAGAAAAATCTCTTTCCTCCAGGCCTGACATGCCGGTGATGGATCTTGAAGCCAGAAAGGGCAACTTTAAAGAGGTGGAACTTGGTTTGTCGGCCGACAGCGCGGTTCAGGAAGCAAAAAGGTGTTTGCGCTGCGACATCTGCATCAGTTGCGGTCGGTGTATCGAAGTCTGCCGGGACCAGATGGGCGTAGATGCCATTCATCTTTCTTATGTGGACACCCATCCCACAGCAGAAACGGATTTCCAGCGTTTTTCCGAGTATTGTATCGGATGTGGGGCCTGTGCTGAAAATTGTCCCACCGCGGCCATCACCATACACGACAACGGCGGTATGAGGACCCTTCGAATGTGCGGTGCCGAGATGGCTCGACATCAATTGATCACATGTGCTTCCTGCGGCAATGCGATTATCCCCGAGAAACAAAGAAATTTCGTCATGAACCGCTTGGATGACAGCCAAAAGAGAAAATATTCGGGCGTTATCTGCCCGGCGTGCGCCAGAAAGATCGAAGCAAAGAACCTTGTCGGTGAGATCCCGGTTTACTGACTGGCAGTAACCCGGGGATTGCCGCAGCGAAATCTTCTGATATTTTT
>JBAUWG010000127.1:0-10139 GCA_049583675.1 Desulfobacterales bacterium
AACTGAGACTTTGTCAATAGTTTGGGGAATCTAAAAGTTTTTATTAAAAATCGGCAGAAATGGATAACGGCGATAAAAGCAAAGAAAGTCAAAGATACCGATAGGATAACGGGGAAGGAATATCCCTCCCCGTTATCCTAAGAAAAACGGCTATGCGATTCCCAGTTTAAATTTAAGGGACTTTAAAGTATTTTTCATCAGCATGGTAATGGTCATGGGGCCTACGCCGCCCGGAACCGGGGTGATCCAGCCTGCGATCTCTTTTGCGGCATCAAAGTCCACATCTCCACTTAAAATGGCGATTTTCTTTCCGGTTTTTTCACTGATCTTTTCTCCGATCCGGTTGACGCCGACATCGATAACGCAGGCACCCGGTTTGATCCATTCCGGTTTTACCAAACCCGGAACGCCGGCAGCCACAATCAGGATATCCGCGCGCTGACAGTGGGAAGCCAGATCCCTGGTGCCCGTGTGAACGATCGTTACGGTGGAATTCGCGCCGACACCCTTCTGGAGCATCATATTGGCGATAGGTTTGCCGACAATATTTGAACGTCCGACGACCACCACTTCAGCCCCTTTTGTTTCAACACCGGCGCGAACGATCATCTCCTGTATGCCTGCAGGGGTGCAAGGCGGGAATTTAACCTCTTTGCCGCCGATCATCAGACGGCCCACATTAACCGGATGGAACCCGTCCACATCTTTATCGGGATCGATGGCATTCAACACTTTCTTTTCATCAACATGTTTAGGAAGGGGGAGTTGGACAAGAATGCCGTGGATGGCGTCATCCTTATTGTACTTGTCGATTAAACCCAGCAGCGCTTCTTCTGGAAGATCCGGCGGCTGGCTGTCCTGTATTTCATGAAAACCGACACGGTGGGCTGTTTGTATCTTAAGTGTTACATATGAAATTGAGGCTGGATTTTCTCCTACCAGGATGGTGACAAGACCCGGCACGACACCATGCTTTTTCTTAATATCCGCTACTTCAGCTGTAATTTCTTCGAGAATCTGCTCGCGAATCTCGGTCCCCTTAATGAGTTTTGCTGACATTTTCAATCTCCTTTCGCCAAAAGTTTAATATTTTGATACAACTCTTCTCTAAATTGGGTTGCCGTTATTTGTTTTAACAAAATTTCGATGATTCTTTTAGAATGAATATATATTGAACTTGTGCCTGCGAAACAGGGCTAAGGAATGATTAAAAATGGAACGACACGTTTTCATAGATCAATAAAAACGTAATGTCAAGAATTGTCGTGACTTGATAGCTGATAATGGCTCTATCGACGCAGCAATATGGATTCATATCGATTGAATCAAAATTTTTATTGTCTTATGGTCTGTTTTATTATATCGATTCCCGATGAATCGTGTGGAAAACTCAGCGTATTTTTCCCTCCCTTCAATTTTTAACTTCTAACCGAGGAGGAAACATAGATGATCAAAAACGTCTCGATATTTATTTGGGCCGTTGTTATCGGAATAACCATGACAGCGACAAGCGCACTCAGTGCAAACACAAAGCCGATCACGCTCACCTACAGCATTTTTTTCCCTCCGAACCACGCTCAGGCAAAAACCGCAATGGACTGGGTAAAGGAGATCGAAAAACGCACCCATAACAGGGTTCAGATCTCTGTTTTCCCGGGCGGAACGCTTACCAAAGCACCGCAATGTTACGACGGCGTCGTCAAAGGGATATCCGATCTGGGATTCAGTCTATTTGCCTACACTCGCGGACGTTTTCCCGTAATGGCTGCGGTGGATCTTCCCATGGGATATACCAGTGGGGAGATGGCCAGTAAAGTGGCCGAGGCGTTTGCCAATACTTTCAAACCCAAAGAATTAAGTGACGTGAAAGTCCTGTACCTTCACGCCCATGGTCCCGGCCTGCTTCATACCAAAAAGCCGGTAAGGCGTCTTGAAGATCTGAAAGGCATGAAAATCCGGGCAACGGGCCTCAGCGCCAAAATTGTAGAAGCACTCGGAGGCGTTCCGGTGGCCATGCCTCAGGGCGATACTTATGACGCCCTAAAAAAAGGGGTCGTTGAAGGAACGTTCGCTCCCATGGAAACTTTAAAGGGATGGAAACAAGCCGAAGTCATCAAATATACGACAGAATGTTACAGCGTCGGCTACACCACCACTTTTTTCGTGGTCATGAATCTTGACAAATGGAATGCCCTTCCGGCCGACATAAAGAAAATTTTCAATGAAGTGGATGAAAAATATACCGACATTCACGGCAAGGTATGGGACCGTACCGACCAGGAAGGGAGAAAATATACGCTCAGCCTCGGGAACCAGATCATACCGCTTTCAGACAAAGAAAGCGCCCGGTGGCGAAAGGCGGTGGAACCTGTCATCAATGATTATATTGCACACACCCCCAACGGAAAAGAATATGTTCAGACAATAAGGGAACTGATGAAAAAATATTCAAAATAAGGGATGATATCAAGGGTTGTCCCGGCCGTTAATCGGCGGACGTGGACAACCTTTTTTATTTTGTAATATGGAACCACCATGCACATTTTTGAAAAACTGATCCACGACCTTTCAAAAAAAATGTATTGGATCGCAGGGGCAGCCATTGTCGCCATGATGTTTCTCACCTGCGCCGATGTTGTTTTACGTTTTTTTAGAAAACCCATACCCGGAACATATGAACTGGTCAGTTTTCTGGGAGCCGTAGCCGTATCATTTGCCATGGCCCACACCTCCATAGAAAAAGGCCATGTGTCGGTAAGCTTTGTCGTCAGTCATTTTCCCACCAAAGTTCAGGGACTCATCGAATGCATCACCAGTTGTTTTGGATTGTTTCTTTTCGGCTTCATTGCATGGCAGTCCATCCAGTATGCCAATGACCTGCACACCGCCCATGAGGTGTCACTCACGCTGCAACTTCCTTTTTATCCCTTTATCTATGGAATCGGTTTTTCGGCAGGTGTCGTTGGCCTGTTATTGTTATTTGACGTGACTAAAAATGCGATAAAGATCCTGGAGAAATGAATCTGCTAACTATCGGCATCATCGGAATTGTCGCCTTGGTCATTCTTTTGTATTCCAATATGCCCGTGGGCTTTGCCATGGCTTTTCTGGGGATCATCGGATTCGGCTATGTGGTAAACTTTAATGCGGCATCGAGTCTTTTGGCCCGGGATGTTTGGGATGTCTTTTCTTCCTATAATTTAACCGTGATTCCCCTTTTTGTATTCATGGGTCAAATCGCCTTTTACGCCGGAATCAGCCGCAGGCTCTATGACAGCGCATATGTGCTGCTCGGGCATCGGCGCGGCGGACTGGCCATGACCACCGTCGGCGCATGTGCCGGATTCGCGGCCATATGCGGCTCAACCAATGCCACTGCGGCAACCATGGCCACGGTTGCGCTTCCTGAAATGAAGCGATACGGATATGACATGGGCCTGGCCACCGGCACCGTAGCGGCAGCCGGCAGTCTCGGTATTTTGATCCCTCCCAGTGTAATTTTTATCGTATACGGTATTCTCACCGAACAATCCATTGGAAAACTTTTTGCAGCCGGTATCATACCCGGTATCCTCCTCTGCTTTCTTTTCCTGATGACCATTTACCTTCGTGTTCGGAAAAACCCCTCTTTGGCGCCTCCGGGACCCAAAACCGGCTTTCGTGAAAAGATCAAGTCCTTCGCCGGCATACTTGAAGCACTGGTCCTGTTTTTTCTGGTCATGGGCGGCATTTTTTTCGGATTTTTCACCCCCACTGAAGCTGCAGCCACCGGGGCTTTCATGACCCTTCTCTTGGCCGTGATCAGAAGACAATTGCACTGGAACGATTTTATCCAATCCCTTGCCGACACCACCAAAATCAGTTGTATGATTATGGTAATCGTCACCGGCGCAGTAGTGTTCGGTCATTTCATGGCAATCACCCGGCTCCCTTACGCCCTTGCCAATTATGTGGGATCTCTTCCGCTTCCGCCGCATGCCGTCATCGGCGTGATCATTCTTGTCTATCTTGTCGGCGGTTGTTTCATGGACTCCCTGGCCATGATCATGCTGACCATCCCTATATTTTTCCCGATTGTTCAAACGCTGGGTTTTGATCCGATCTGGTTCGGTGTCGTGATTGTTCTGGTGACGGAAATGGGAGTCATTACGCCGCCGGTGGGGGTCAATGTCTATGTGGTTTACGGTGTGGCAAGGGATGTGCCGTTGGAAACGATTTTCAAAGGGGTGTACCCCATGCTCGTCGCGCTGCTCATCTGTAATCTAATCCTTATCCTGTTTCCTCAGATCGCCCTCTGGCTGCCGAGCCTGATGCATTGAAATAACCGAGGGACGATGGAAGACCGCTTCGCTCAAAGCGCCTGCGGCGGCGTTATGTTTGAGGATCGCTTCGATAGAGGTTTGAGGCAAAAACCCCTGCCTTTTTCCTATTTTCTATTTTCTCTTTTCTGATTACCGGCTCTGGTCTTTAGCTCTTGCCTCCAACCTTAAGGGAACGAAGTTCCCGGTCCTCCAACGGCCGCAGGCCTCAACCCTTCAGTTTCGATTTATCTATACGGGAAAGGGCGCCATCCGGAGCCCGGCGGTTTCATCCAGACCGAGCATGAGGTTCATGTTTTGTACGGCCTGGCCGGCAGCGCCTTTTACCAGGTTGTCGATGGCGGAAATCAGGATCAGGCGATTGTTCCGTTGATCCAGTCTGACGCCGATCTCACAAAAATTGGTGCCACGTACGCAACGGGTGTCCGGCAGCCGGTTTTTGCCGAGGATTCGGATAAACGGGCAACCGGCATAAAAAGTATTGAGACATTTTTCCACATCTTCGCGGGTGATACCCTTTGCCGGATTGGCATACAGGGTTGTCAGTATACCGCGGGACATGGGAACCAGATGCGGAACAAATGTCATTTTTATGGACTGACCGGCTTCGATGCTCAGGATCTCTTCCATTTCCGGGTTATGCCGGTGTTCCGCGACCTTGTAGGCCTTAAACGACTCATTCACCTCGCAAAAATGAGTGGTCAAAGACAGGCTACGGCCGGCACCGCTGACGCCGGATTTTGAATCGGCGATAATGGTGTTGATATCGACGAGGTTGTCCTTGATGACCGGCAACAGGGGCAATAATACGCTGGTCGGATAACATCCGGGTGCGCCGACCAGGGCGGCTTTTTTAATCTTGTCAGAATAAATTTCACAGAGCCCGTAAACCGCCTGGTCCAATAAATCCTTTGCCGTATGCTGCTGATAATGGGCTTCATAGATGTTTGCATCTTTGAATCTAAAATCCGCGGACAGATCGATGACTTTTTTGCCTCTTGAAATCAGCTCCGGCACCAACATCATGGGAATCTTATGGGGCAGCGCGGTAAAGACAACATCTGCACTGTCACAGATTTTATCCACGGCCAATGCCTCGCATATCAGGTCAACGGAGCCGGTCATCGCGGGGAAAACGTTGTCAAAAGCAACGCCGGCATACTGGCGAGATGTCAGCATCGTCATCCGGACATCGGAATGATGGCAAAGGATCCGTACAAGCTCGGCGCCGGCATATCCTGTGGCACCGACGACAGCTACTCGTGTCATAATATTACTCCATATTGAACATTAACCCCCAAGATACGCCTGCTTGACTTCGGGGTTTGCCAGCAATTCATCTGAACTTCCCTGAAGAACCAGATTGCCGCTTTCAAGCACGTAGCCGCGCTGCGCAAATTGAAGGGCCATTCGGGCGTTCTGTTCCACCAGCAGGATGGTGGTACCTTCTTTATTGAGCTGCTCAAGGGCATCAAACACATTCATCATGAGCAAGGGTGCAAGCCCCATGGAAGGCTCGTCCAGAAGCATGATTTTCCTTCCGCTCATAAACGCCCTGCCGATGGCGAGCATCTGCTGTTCTCCGCCGCTGAGCGTTCCCGAATTTTGGGTTTTACGTTCGCTCAAGCGGGGAAATATATCGAACACCCTGTCCATATCTTCCTTGATCTTCTCACGATCCTTTCTGGCAAAGGTCGCCAGCTTGAGGTTCTCCATAATGGTCAGGTTCCCGAAAAGCCGCCTCCCTTCGGGAACATGAGAAATTCCGAACTTGCTCACCACCTTATCGGCAGAATATTGCAGCAGGTCATTTCCCATAAATGTCATCTTTGTTCCTTTTTCCGCCGGAACCAGTCTGGAAATCGCTCTCAGCGTCGTGCTTTTGCCGGCGCCGTTGGCACCGATAATACAGACGATTTCACCATCATCGATCTGAAATCCAATGCCATGAAGGGCTCGAATTTTATCGTAAGAAACGCTGAGATTTTCAACGGATAATAACATCAGACCACTATCCCCTTGCCAAGATAGGCATCGATGACCTTTGGGTCGTTTTGGATCTCTTCCGGCGTCCCTTCGGCGATGACCTGACCAAAATTGAGTGTTTGGATGATTTCACAAAGTTCCATCACCACCTTGAGTCTGTGCTCGATCAAAAAAATGGCCAGATTCAATGTTTTGTGGACTTTTCGGACGATCTCCATCATTTGAATCAGTTCTTCGGGATTCATGCCTGCCGTGGGTTCATCCAAAAACAATATTTTCGGCTCAGTGGCCAATGCCCGCGCGATTTCAACCCGCCGCTGATCCCCGTAAGGCAGATTAAGGATGAACTGGCCGGCATGATGCGCGATCCCCACCATCTTCAAGAGGCTGTAAGCCATCTCTTCAATTTCTTTTTCCTGCCGGTGTCGTTTGGCAGTACCGAAAAAAGCGCCGATAAGCCCGTAGCTGATTCTTGAATAGCGGGCCATCTTCACGTGCTCGAGAACGGTCATATGGCGCCATAATTGCATGTTCTGAAATGTTCTACCCAGACCATGGGATGCAATCTGGTTGGGCTGAAGACCTGTTATCTTCTTCCCCTCCAAATAGATCTCCCCTTCGGTGGGCTTATATATGCCGGTGATAAGGTTGAATATCGTTGTCTTGCCCGCCCCGTTGGGGCCGATCAGTCCCCGGATCTGACCTTTTTCGATTTTAAGGTTGTAGTTGTTAACCGCCCGCAACCCCCCAAACTCGTGGCTCATTTTTTCAACGCTAAGCAGCGACATCCGACTTCCTTTGATCCGGTCTATTTTTGGGTCTCACGAGTTTTCCCACATTAAATTCCTTGAACGCCACAAGGCCTGTGGGCCGGTAAATCATGATTAAAATAAGCAACAGCGGGATGATGATCCATTTAAAAATCTCAAGCGGCCGCAATGCCTCGCCCAGCATACTCAAACTCACCGCCCCCACGATGGACCCGTAAACCGAGTTCAGCCCACCGAAATACACCATGGCCAGGACCTCTGCAAGTTTTTGCAACCCAAACGTACTCGGGTTGACATATCTTAACACATGGGCAAAAAGCCCGCCGGCAACACCGGCCCAAAAAGCGGCAAACAAAAACGCCGTGATTTTGGTACGCCGGGTATTGACCGTCATGGCATTGGCGGCAACCTCATCATCACGCACGGCATTCAAGGCCTTTCCCAATGTAGACCGCACAAAATTGTTGGTGATCCATATGCAGGCCACCGTCCATATAAATACGGTCGGCAGGCTGGCCAGGTCCGGCTGGCTGCTCAATCCCCTGGGCCCCCCCACGACCTCCAGGTTTTCGATCATGCTTTTTACGATGAACATAAATGCCAGGGAAATAATGGCCAGATAGTCGCCCCGTGTTCTAAAAGAAGGGACTGCAATAACAAGGGCTCCCAGCGCCGCAACAATTCCTCCGATAATCAATGCAATGGGAAACATGAAAGGACCTAATGCCGCCGGAAGCAATGCATGACCGAATAATTTATCGTTGGCAAAAAAAACAACGGTAAAGACTGAAGCGGCATATGCACCCAGCGCCATGAATCCCGGATGCGAACACGAAAACTCTCCCATGTAGCCGTTTATGACATTCAAACTCAGGGTCAGTATAACCGCGATCAGTGTGAGCTTGAGGGTGAGCACCCGGTAGGCGCTGACTTCCGACCACAAATAGAGCACAGCATAAAGCAGACCGATATGAATGACCACTGAAATCAATATCGGAAGATCGAGAAGTTTGCCTGCCACGCGGTTGGTCACTCCGGACGTCAAGCGCGCAACAATACTGATCGGCAACACAAATATCATCAGCAGATACACCATCGTCCCGGGAATCATCAAAGGATTTTTAAGCATCATCACGAAACCGAAAAGCACCGGCACTTTCGGCAAGCCCAAATTCTCGGCCAGCATCTCGCCCACAAATCGCTCCAATATCACCGCGATCAACATGCCCAAAAGCCAGCCAAACAGCGGGACTTCTGAAAACAGGGCCTGGACTTTGAGTTTTACCCAATTTTTGATGCCAAAATATTTTTTGTTTTTTTCATTCATCGATCAGAGTCTCAAACGCGCGCTGTAAGGTTCGCCGAAAAAACCGTGGGGTCTGAACGTCAGGATCAGCAGAATAATAGAGTATGCAATTAAATCACGCAGCGTCGAGGGGAAAATCATTGCCACAAATATTTCAATGAAACCCAATAAAAATCCGGCCAAGGTGGCGCCGAGAATAGAACCCCGGCCGCCTAATATCGCGGCCACAAACGCTTTCCACCCGAAAACAATTCCCATGTACGGATCTAAAACCGGATAAGCAACGCCAAATAGAATCCCTGCAGCGGCTGCCAGCGCGGAACCGATGGCAAATGTCATGGCGGCAATAGTATTTATCGGGACGCCCATCAAAGGGACGACGACAAAGTCAAAGGCCATCGCCCGCATGGCCATTCCCCATTTGGTCCTTCGAACAAACTGGTGCAGCGCCATCATCAGCATCAGGGAAACCACCACAATCATAATCTTTTTGTTGGTGACAAAAACGCCGCTGATATTATATGTCTCGGATTTGATCAGTGTGGGGAACCGGACCCTTTTGGCGCCCAACAGGGCCAGGTTCCCGGTCTCGAGAATGATACCGATCATCAAACCGGTGATGGCCGCCGAAGCTCTCGGCGCTTCCCGCAAAGGCCGATACCCCAGCCTTTCCACCAATATGCCGACAAAAGATGTCAGAAACATCGAAATGATAATGGTCAAGACTAAAATCAACCAATTGGGCAGGACAATGGTCCCGAGTGACGCCAGCGCCGTCACGCCGGTCGCCACGCCAAAACCGATATAAGCACCGACCATGAAAATATCGCCGTGTGCAAAATTAAAAAGCATCAGGATACCGTAGACCATTGAATATCCCAGTGCAATCAGTGCGTAAAAACTGCCCCATTGCAATGCGTTGATCAGGTTTTGGAAGAAAAATGTCATTGAACGGACTCTCTCATATTCGCTCAAAAAAAGACGGGCTCAGGGCACATTGCCCTGGCCCGCCTTTATTTTTTTTAAAAATGATACAGCAGCCTCGGGCTGAAACAATCCTGCGGACCACGAATATTGAAAACACATTATGGCCGAATAAACCCGCCTTTACGGACAAACAGATTTATAGAACTCGTATTCGCCCTTATTGCTGATCTTCACGATAACAGCGCACTTTATCGGATCTCCGTTTTCGGTAAAGGTCATTTTACCGGTAATGCCGTTATATTCCTTGACCTTGGCCATGGCATTACGGACATTCATACGATCTTTTTCGATGTTGCCCGTCAATTTGCCGATATGCTCGATGGCCGTCTTGACGATTCCCAGAGAATCCCATGTCAGGGCGGCGACATCATCCGGCACATAACCGTATTTTTTATTATACCGATCAATGAATGTCATTGTAGCCCCTTTTGCGCCTGCAGCGGCGTAATGCGTACTGAAGAAAAGTCCGTAGCAATCTTTGCCGCAAAGCTGCACTGTCTCCGCCGAACCCCAACTGTCGCTTCCCACAATCGGTTTATTCCATCCCAATTCATGAGCCTGCTGCACGATCAAGGCGACTTCATTGTAGTATTGGGGCGTAAACAAAACCTGGGCACCCGATTTGATAATCTTTGTCAACTGAGAGCTGAAATCCGCATCTTTTGTGGTAAAGCTTTCAAAAGCCACCACAGACCCCGGGCCGTTCTGTTTTTCCCAGGCTGATTTAAAGTATTCGGCCAGTCCCTTGGGATAATCACTGGCCACATCATA
>JBAUWG010000128.1:0-5260 GCA_049583675.1 Desulfobacterales bacterium
AAAAAATAATCCTCGGAATATCAACTATATGCCTGTGGTTATTTTTTTCGCATGCCTTCCGTCTTCGCCTGAAGGCTACGCCGGACAAGTGATCTCGAACAAAAATCCTCATTTATGGATGGACACTGACTAAAAGAGTCCATAACTTTTGACTTAAGAGGCCGTATGGGTAAAAAAGAAAAAGAAACCGGCAGCACCGTAAAGAAGGAGACCATGTGGATGGTCGCTTCATTGGCCCTGGTCGTGGGTTTTTTAGGAGGCATCGTCTTCGGCGTCTACAAATCCGAAACCCTTAAACCATTTCAAAACGCACCGGTTTCCCAGCCGGATGAAAAAGGACAGGGCGTTTCAGCCGAAAAAGCCGCGCAAATCTTTGAGCTTGAAAAAAGGACCAAAGAGGACCCAAGTGATGTTGCCGCATGGACAAATCTGGGGAATCTGTATTTTGATACCGGCAGCTATAAAAAGGCGATTACGGCATATACGCAATCACTGGCGTTGAACCCGAACAACGCCGATGTCATGACCGATTTGGGGATCATGTACCGCCGCACCGGTCAACCCCAAAAAGCCATCGAAGCATTCGATAAAGCCGCCAAAATAGATCCCCGTCAGGAAACGGCGCTTTATGATAAAGGCATTGTGCTTATGCACGACTTAAATGATATTCCAGGCGCAATTAAAGCCTGGGAAGAGCTTCTCAAAAGGAATCCTGCGGCCACCGCGCCGAGCGGACAACCTGTCCAAAATCTGGTCAAAACATTAAAAAGAAACGTGAAACCCTAGCGGACACCGATCCGATGAAAGGTTGGATGGAAAAATGAAGAAACTGGTCTTTTTTTTGATGATTTGTCTGCCGGCAACAAGCTGGAGCGCAAATTTGCAGTATGCACTTGATGTGAAAGTCAATACGGCCGAAAAAAAGCTCATCGGCACAGCTCGCTTGAAGGCAAGTGCCGATATCACGGTCGATCTGGCCGTTCAGAATTTAAAGATATTGAATCTGGCCGGCGGCAGTATCGTCCATTCAGCGGGCGATATCCTTCGACTTTCCATGAAAAATGGTTCGGAAATCAAAATCAGCTATGAAGCCTTGATCAGCGAAAACCAGAATAATTTTATCGATAAAGATGACGCGATTTTAACCTCCGGCTGGTATCCTCAACCGGATGTCCTTGCTGAATATGCATTTACCGTAACGCTGCCGGAAAATTTTATGGCCGTGTCGGAATCGGAATTTGTCGGCATTCAAAACCACGACGGATCAACAACCATCGCTTTTAAATTCAGCCATCCCCTGGACAGTCTGCACCTGGCAGCCTCAAGCCGCTGGGTCCGAAAAGCAGATCGATATAAAAACATCGACATTGAAACTTATTTTTTCAAAGAGGATGCGCATCTTTCGGACGCGTATCTTGCTTATACCAAAAAATACCTGGCCATGTACGAAAAGATGCTGACCCCATATCCATACCGGCGTTTCGCCGTCGTCGAAAATATATTGCCCACGGGAAATTCAATGCCCACCTTCACCCTGCTGGGAAATCAGGTGGTCCGCTTGCCGTTTATCGTTAAGACCTCTTTGGGGCATGAAATTTTACATCAATGGTTCGGCAATTCCGTTTATATCGATTTTGCGTCCGGCAACTGGGCGGAAGGGCTAACCACCTATCTTTCAGATTGTTATTATGCCGAACTGGAAGGCAAAGGCAGTGCTTATCGAAAAGAGATCCTGGTGAATTATAACGCGTATGTCCACACGGACAATGCCATACCGCTGAGCGATTTTCAAAGCCGAAGCAACAAGGTCCAAAGTGCTGTCGGCTACGGTAAGGCGGCCATGCTTTTTCACGGACTTCGAAAACTTTACGGCGATGACATTTTTTATGAGGCCATAAGAGATTTTATCCGGAAAAATCGTTTCCGTCAGGCGTCCTGGCTGGACATCCAGCATGCCTTTGAAAGCGCCACCGGGAAAAAACTGTATACCTATTTCGGAGATTGGCTCACCCGCAAAAGTATCCCCGATCTTCAAGTCAAAAATACGCAGCTAAATGTGGAACAGGGACAGCTGAAGCTGAGTTTTGATCTTTTGCAGCCCAAGGACGTCTATCCGCTGCATATCCCCATCACGTGGTATATGGGCAAACGAAAGGATACACAGTGGGTTGATGTGAGAAATTCCAAAGAAAAGATATCGCTGGCATTGGACGAACCGCCCGAAAAGGTCGTTATGGACGAAAATTACGATCTGATGCGGCAATTGACCCCTGAGGAAACACCTGCGGTTTTGGCCGGCATCATGGGCAAAGAAAAGCTGATCGCGGTGATTTCATCCGGGCGGCGTTCGACATACCAGCCCCTGATTGACGCTTTAGGCGTTAAATCGATCATGTATGTGACACCGGATAAAATCACCTTCGATCAGATCCAAAAAAATTCATTGTTCATTGCCGGTGATGACAATCCGGTTGCGGATATGATGCTGGGCAAACTGTCCGGTTCGACACACGGCGTTTATTTGAAGGTATATAAAAATCCGTATAATGAATCGGAACGGGTGGTGTGGCTGCATGCCGCGGACAAGCAGGAGGCGCTGGACGTTCAATATAAAATACCGCATTACGGAAAATATACCGAGCTTGCATTTTCGAACGGCCGAAACACCTTTAAAGCGATTGCCGAGACAGAAAACGGCATTCAGATATTATCCCGCCCGCCCACCCGGGCGCTGAACCCCAACACCATTCCAACCTTGGAGGAAATTACCCCGAAGCTGGCAGCCTCACGCATTGTTTACGTCGGGGAGATACACGACCAATATGCTCATCATATGAATCAACTGAAAGTGATTCAAAACATTCACGAAGCCGGATATCAACTGGCTGTGGGGATGGAAATGTTTCAACAACCTTTTCAGCCGGTAGTGGATGACTATCTGTCCGGACGGATCGATGAATATACGTTTTTAAAAAAGACCGAATATTACAGCCGATGGGGATATGATTACAATTTATATAAACCCATTATCGATTATCTGAAACAGCAACACATCCCGCTGGTTGCATTAAATATTGAGGGAGATATCACTCACGACGTGGCTCGGGAAGGGATATACGGCCTTTCCGGCGCCGAAAAAAAGGTGTTGCCGTCTGCCATGAATTTTTCAAACGAAGCATACCGAAATGATTTGCGCAAGATATTTTCCGTGCATAGTCATCAGGATGATCTCCGGGATTTCAACTATTTTTTGCAGGCGCAGCTGCTGTGGGATGAGAGCATGGCCGAATCCGCCCATCGATTTTTGACAAACCATCCCGGATTTAAAATGGTGATTCTGGCCGGAAACGGTCATGTCCGTTATCGTTATGGAATTCCGGAACGACTGTATCGGCGTGACCACCAACCGTTTGTCGTTGTGGTGCAGGATGAAGAGATTGAAAGCGGTGTCGGAGATTATGTGCTGTTAACCACTAAGCTCGAAGGCAAAGCATCTCCCAAGCTGGGTATAACGGTGGAAGAAAAAGACCGGCATCTGGTGATCACCGGCGTCGATGAACACACTCCCGCACAGAAGGCAGGGCTTAAAGCGGGTGATGTTATTTTAAAGTTTGAACAGCGGCCTATTCAATCACTGGCGGACTTGAGGCTGAATCTGTTCTTCAGCAAGAGCGGCAGCACGGTCAATATTCAGATAAGGCGGTCGGATAAAATGATCGATAAAAACATCGAACTGTTTCATTTTGAGCGCTTTTTTCATAAAATGTAATGGATACTGTTCTGATGGTATGTCCTAAAATATGGATTTGAAAATTTCGCAGGTCCGGCAAAGATTCATTTTTTCTTTCCAGGATCGATGGACATTGCCGTCACAGATGGTCCCATTGATAAACCAGCAAAGATCGCCGGCCCGGAACTCCCAGGCCGGACACTGTTTTTTCTTTTCAGAAGGACATGTCTTTCGATCCCAGCACGGCACTTTGTTTTGGATATTTTTCTTTAATCTGGAGACCAGAAAGAAAATCTGCCGTTCCACATGGGCCGGGATCGATCGCCACCCCTGCTCATAGCTATGAATAGCCTTGATGGATACGCCAAGAAGCTGCGCCATCTGCCGCTGTGTTTTTCCCAATTCAGCCCGGTGCTTTTTAAATTCCTTGCTGGTCATGCCAAATCTCCCATAGACAACCACATTGTGGCAATTAACACTATTGCTATGTGGGTTTTCTTGTCAAGTCTTTTTTTAAGATGACCGAGTCTTTGTCTGGCTCAAAGAAGCCCTATGAATAGAATGAGAATAGGAATTGCGACGGATCAACTTTTCTCTTCTGCGATGCCGAAGGCTCACATGAAAAGTCTGGCGAAATGGTGACAGCATTGTCATCAAAAAAAATTTTTTTGTTGACAATGTGTACTACATTGTAACATATAATAAATCTATAAGCGCAAGCACCTGAGAGAAAGATATCTTGGATTTTTTCGCAGATGTCATCAAGACTTCATATTTTATAAAAATCAAACAAGAAGATGAAGTTAATGCTTTTATCATTTGCCTCCTTCAGCGATCGCATCGCCAAAGGATGTTTTGAATCCTTCTGTAAATCATACCGTTTTTTCACGTTGAGTGATGTCAACCCCATTAATAGCTTCAATGAGACTTGGTTTTTTTGTATCTCTATTAATAGCCAAACAACATTAACAGGGAGGTACCCATGAAAAAAATCGTTATATTGGGTTCAGGTGCCGGCGGGACAATGGTCGCCGCAAAGCTGCGCAAGGAACTGATGAGTCGGGAATGGCAGATTACCGTCATCGACAAGGATCCCATGCACCACTATCAGCCCGGCTGGCTGTTTATTCCGTTTGGGATCTACAGGCCGGAAGAATGTGTAAAACCTAAAGGCGATTTCATTTCGTCTGACGTCGAACTCGTGGTCGACGAGGTTGTCAACATCGACCACGAGAAAAGGACCGTAAAAACCAAGAAAGGCCAGTACGATTACGACTGGCTGGTCATCGCCACCGGCTGCAGGGTCGTGCCGGAAGAAACCGATGGCATGATGGATGACTGGGGAAAAGACGTCCATACCTATTACACCTTGAAAGGTGCTATCGCTCTTTACAAAAGATGGAAATTCTTTAAAAAGGGAAGAATCGTGGTCAACATCGCCGATATGCCCATCAAGTGCCCCGTCGCACCTCTGGAGTTCGTCTATCTTGCGGACTGGTTCTTTGGAGACAATGGCGTTCGGAACAACAT
>JBAUWG010000129.1:0-11837 GCA_049583675.1 Desulfobacterales bacterium
CCTCTATCCAATTGCAGGAAATGCACAAATGGGACAGGGATATGGTTACGGATACGGCATGGGGCCCGGCATGATGGGACAGGGATACGGTCCCGGCTACGGCATAGGCCCCGGCATGATGGGGCCCGGATACGGTTACGGGTATGGTATGGGACCCGGAATGATGGGACAGGGATACGGTCCCGGCTATGGCATGGGGCCCGGCATGATGGGGCCCGCTTATGGATACGGCCAACAGTATGGTCCACAATACGGCCGGCAGTATGGACCGCAATACGGGCGCCAATACCAGAAATCCCAGAACCCGCTGGATAAGAATCAGGCCAAACAGGAAGTTGAAAATTACTTGAGTTCCATGAGAAATCCCAACCTGAAACTTGGGAAAATCGAGGAGAAGGGTAATGGCTATCAGGTCAATATCGTCACCAAAGACGGTTCCCTGGTGGATAAAATTCTTGTGGACAAGAACACGGGCTGGATGCGCTCCGCCTATTGATTGAAGAGTACCCTGCAGCCCCGGCTGGAACAGGTTCTCCGCTTTACTCCGACAAGCTGCAGGGAATTTTCCCCGTAAGATATTTTACCTATTTTTTAGATTTGATTGCCCGGTTAGATGACGCTTTCAGGCCTTCCTTGCAGGTCTTTTCACGACCCGCGTGACCCGAAGCGTCAGCGCGTTTTTCGTTTCCATGCGGTTGGAAAAAAGGCGCGTGATCATAAAGGCAGCTCCCAGGCCGACTGCGGAAAACAAGAATATCCCCAAATTCGGACTCAGCCCCACGAGTGTGGAAAGACTGTTTCCGGAAAACGCGCCGACAAGAAGCCCGATCACCGGGACCATGTAGACCATAAAAACGCATTTCAATTGGGTCTTGGTGTTCAGGTAAAGTTCGACTTCATCCCCCTTGTGGGCGTCGGCAAGATTCTTGGCTTTAACCAGCATCCGGTCCCCGCCTTCGATCGTATGACAGTGGTCTTTGTGCCCGCAATGGGAACAGGCGCTCTTTCGCTGAGTCTTAACCCACACCCATTCGTCTTCTACGGTTTCAACAATGCCCGTTTCCTGGGACATGATGACTCCTTTTCATTAATTTTTTGTCCGACCGTAAGCACTTTGCCGGTCAGGTAGAATCTTCCTTCATTATATTAAAAGGAAGCTCCGCCTGCCGGCTAAATGTATATCCTCTATTTTATTTTTTAAGGTATTTTTCAGGATTTTTTGAGAATGCCTGCTTGCAGCCGGCGGCACAGAAATAGTAGGTTTTACCCTTATATTCGTAGGTCGCCGCCGCTTTACTTTCGTCGACATTCATTTTACAAACAGGATCAACAGCCATTTATATCACCTCCTTTTTAAGCTTCGGTTAAAAGCTTTCTTCGAACCTCAGCAGTCTTTCCTCCCATTCCGCTGCGGTATCTTCCCTGTCAAGGGCCAAAGCAGGGGCTCGAAATCGTCTCAACCTCAGGGCATTGGATACCACCGTCACCGAGGAAAGCCCCATTGCAGCGGCGGCAAAGATGGGGTTGAGGAGTATGCCGAAAAAGGGAAAGAGAACCCCGGCGGCCACCGGAATCAGGATCGTGTTGTAGGCAAACGCCCAGAACAGGTTCTCCTTGATGTTCCGGATCGTGGCCCGGCTCAGTGCAATGGCCGTCAACACGCCGCGCAGGTCCCCGCTGATCAGGACAATGTCGGCCGACTCTATGGCCACATCGGTTCCCGTGCCGATGGCAATGCCCACATCGGCCTGGGCCAGTGCAGGGGCATCGTTGATGCCGTCGCCGACCATGGCCACCTTTTTGCCCTCGGCCTGGAGTTTTTTCACCTCATCGGCCTTTCCATCCGGAAGCACTTCGGCCAAAACCCTGTCAATACCGATCTGCTTTGCAATGGCATCGGCGGTTCTCTTGTTGTCGCCGGTAATCATGGCCACTTCGATGCCCATTTTGTGCAGCGCTTCCACGGCTGCCTTTGAATTCTCCTTCAGGGTATCGGCCACGGCCACAATGCCGGCCGGCCGATTGTCCACGGCAACGAACATGGGTGTTTTGCCCTGGTTGGAAAACTCCTCGGCTTTTCGCTCAAGATCCTCAAGCGCTATACCCCGGTCCCGCATCAGCTTTACATTGCCCAAAAGCACGGATTTCCCTTCGATGGTCGCCTCGATACCGTGACCGGCAATGGCGTTAAAGTTCTCGGGGCTGATGAGAGGGAGGTTCTTCTCCAGTGCCTGATTAACAATGGCTTCACCCAGCGGATGCTCGGAACCCTTTTCAGCGGAAGCGCTGTAGCGAAGAATCTCCTCTTCCTTGAAATCACCGAAAGCCGCGATATCCGTCACGGACGGCTTGCCCTCGGTCAGCGTGCCGGTCTTGTCCAGCACGATGGCCTTCAGCTTGTGGGCCGTCTCCAGAGCCTCACCGCCCCGGATAAGGACACCGGATTCAGCGCCTCTACCCGTACCCACCATAATGGAAGTCGGTGTGGCCAATCCCAGGGCGCAGGGACAGGCGATAATCAGAACGGCCACAAAGTTGAGAACCGCGTAAGTCAGTGCCGGTGCCGGACCGAAAAAATACCAGACCACAAAGGTAATCAACGCAATGCCGATCACCGTCGGCACGAAGTATCCCGCGATAATGTCCGCAAGTCGTGCAATGGGCGGCTTGGATCCCTGGGCTTCTTCCACCATTTTGATGATTTGGGACAGCATGGTGTCTTTGCCGACTTTGATCGCCTCGAATGTGAAAGTGCCGGTTTTGTTGATGGTGGCGCCGATTACGCCGTCGCCGGCATTTTTTTCAACCGGAATGGATTCGCCGGTCACCATGGATTCGTCCACCGCAGAATGGCCTTCTCTCACGATGCCGTCCACCGGGATCTTTTCTCCGGGCCGTACCACCACCCGATCACCGATTCCCACATCCTCTACGGAGATGTCCTCCTCCCGGCCGTCTCTGATAACCCGAGCGGTTTTGGCTTGAAGACCGATCAGTTTTTTAATGGCCTCCGACGTCTGTCCCTTGGCCCGCGCCTCCAGGAGCCTGCCCAGGAGAATGAGCACGACGATGGCGCCGGCGGTATCGAAATAAACCTCGGGCACCAATCCCTGGGCTGAAAAAAGGTTTGGAAAGAACATCGCTGTCACGCTGTACAGATAGGCTGCCGAGGTCCCCACGGCAATCAGGGTGTTCATATCCGCCGACCCGTGTTTGGCGCTCTTCCATGCGCCGGTGTAAAACTGCCATCCCACCCAGAACTGAATGGGGGTCTGAAAAAGGAGTTGAAGATAAAAATTGGTATCCCGAGCCAGATCATACAACCGGTTGAGTCCCAGGGCCTTCCAGTAGGCCAGCAAAAACACCGGCACCACCAGAGCAAGCCCGGTGATAAACTTTCGTTTCAGCTTTTTAAATGCAGCCTCGCGGGCAGCGCGCTCCTGGTCTAGGACATCTTCCTTTTCAACCTGTCCGGTATCCAGAATCTCGTAGCCCGCATCTTTGACCGCCGTCTTGAAATCACCCACGGAAACCGTGCCGGGAACATACTGAACACTGGCCCTTTCCGTGGCAAAATTGACCTCTGCCTTAATCACCCCTTCCAGTCCGCCGAGGGCGCTCTCCACCCTTTTTACACACGAAGCACAGGACATGCCGTGAACCGGTAGGGTTATTTTTTCCATCCCCGCCCCGTATCCCAGATCTTTTACCGTTCCGATCAGGTCTCCCAAATGAACACGGGAAGGATCGAACGTCACGGTGGCCTTCTCCGTAGCAAAGTTGACTTTGACGTCGGCAATGCCGCTCATTTTGGACAGTCCTTTTTCGACTCTTGCAACACAGCTGGCACAGCTCATTCCCGTAACCGGAAATTCAACCTTTTTAAGGCTGTCTTCAGGCTGAACGGACACCGATTTCATTTCCTCCGTGTCTTCCAAATACTTTTCAGGAGAATCGTCGAATTTCTTTTTACAGGCTTCGCTGCAAAAATAGATGAACTGTCCCTTGCGCACGCTCATGGCCGCCGCAAAAGGGATTTGAACACGCATGCCGCAAACCGGATCTATTGCGTCGTGCCAATTTCTGCTGTTCTGGATGAATTTTTGGGGGTCTTTTTCGAAGGCCTCTTTGCAATAAGCGGCACAAAAACTATATTCGTCTCCATCGTAGGTCGTTCTGGCCGGGGCCGAATCCGGATTCACGATCATTCCGCATACTAAATCAGTGGCCATATCTTTCACCTCCTTCACGGAATGCTATAATTTCAAAAGTCTTTGTTATCCTTATTCTTATTAAAAGTTTGGTTTATAAATTTAGAGTAATCTCATATGATGCGTTGTCAAGGCATTGTTCAATGGGATATAGGACTCCAGTTAATTCATTTTTCATGAAGCCGTGCGATCTATCGTTTTTGGGTCCTTGTCCTTATCGACCGTCAGCACGGTATATTGATCTTCCCGAAGATCGATGACGTCCTCTTTTCCATCTTCGGACAACTCATTAAAATGCCTGTCTTTATCTGGTCCGTGACCATAACCGCTGTGACTGCCATGGTCGCCGTGACCGCCGCAGCAACCCATACCCATACCTCCTTTTCGGAAAAATAAGAGATACACAAAAAGAGCCGCTAAAAACAGTGGGAATAAATCTTGCATTGCCGATCCTCCTTAAGAATTTTCGTTTTTTCATACTTTATCATTTGATTATGCAAACAATATGCCACTTTGTGGCATATACAACTTAACTAGTGTCCATCCACAAATGAGGATTTTTGTTCAAGATCAAGGCATGCGAAAAAAATAACCACAGGCTTATGGTTGATATTCCGAGGATTATTTTTTGAGCATAACGCAGAGATTGGGCAAAAAGACCATTTATGGATGGACACTATTTACTATTTCCTATTTTCCCTACCGCTCCACTACCAATACCGTGGACCCTGTTGTTTTACGATTCTCGAGATCGCGGTGGGCCCTTGCGGCGTCGGCCAGCGGGTATGTCTGCCGGATCTGGATCTTGACCGCTCCTTTTTCCACCACATCGAACAGATCACGGGCATGGGCCAGCAAATCCTCCCGCTTTGCCGTATATGCCATAAGGCTCGGCCGGGTAAGGAATAAAGATCCCTTGGCAGCAAGAATCCCGGTATCGAAGGGCGGTACTGAACCGGAAGACTGGCCGAAACTGACCATCATCCCCATGGGACGCAAACAGTCCAGCGATTTCATGAAGGTGGATTGCCCCACGGAATCGTACACCACGTCAACCCCTCTTCCTTGAGTAATCTCTTTGACCCGTGAAACAAAATCCTCATCACGGTAGAGAATAGGATAATCGCATCCATGGTTCTTTGCAAGTTCCGCTTTTTCGGGTGACCCTGCCGTACCGATCACCTGGGCGCCGATGTGTCTGGCCCACTGGCAGAGAATCAATCCAACGCCGCCGGCTGCGGCCTGGACCAGGATACGGTCACCTGCTTTGACGTTGTAACAGCCATGCAGGAGATACCGGGCGGTCATCCCCTGGAGCATCATGGCCGCGGCGTGCCGGGTTGAAATGGCATCCGGCAGTTTTACCAGACGATGGGCCGGTATGTTCCGAACTTCGGCATACGCGCCGGGCGGCAACCCGGCGTAGGCCACACGGTCGCCGACCGCCACTTCACTGACGCCCTGGCCGACGGCTTGGACGACACCGGCGCCTTCCATCCCGATTACAGCCGGCAGAGAGGGCATCGGATAGAGGCCGCTGCGGTGATACACATCAATAAAATTCAGTCCCACTGCTTCATGGCGAAGCAGCACCTCGCCGGTTTTTGGTGGCCCCGGATCATAATCGACCCAGTGCAATACCTCAGGACCGCCTGTTTTTTCCATCATAAGCGCTTTTGTCATAATCCCTCCTTTTATTCCTGTTTAAGGAATGTAACTTGAGTGGTTAAATATTCAGGATCGTCTCGGCAGGGATAACATTTGAAGATAAGGAAAGACTTTAGAAAAGAAACTTTAAACCTCATTAAAGAATTGAAAGATGACGATCCAACTAAGGAATATTGTAGTGATTTATCTAATTGAAGTCAGGCATAAATATCGACGAATTCGGCGTACTTGGATTTTACCGGCCTTCTTCCGTCAGGTCCGTATTCTCCATCTGATTCATTCACGACATATACCGTAAATACGCCTTCATTCCGAAACCCACCGGGATACAGGTCAATACAAACTGCATCCCGTTGAATGGGATCGGGCGCCGGAATGAAACTCGGAGCAGGTATCAATGCTTTAGTCGTTGCAAAATTCATCGTTAAATGTCGGATGTCTGGAAATAAAAAAGCCGAATTGCCATCTTCTAAAGGCAACCCGGCTGTCTCAGCGTCCGTTAAATAGCTGACTGGTTGAATCGTTAAATAGTTGATGAAATCTATTGGCTGATTTATGGTATATGGATTGCGAAATTAAAGAAACTTTTCCATTCCACCATTTAACTATTCGACGATTTAACCATAAGCGAGATCCGTGGCTTTCCGTCTCCCGATCACTCGGGATTTGGCTTTATCTTTTGGATAGGATACTTATTTTTTTGTGCAAAATTATGCCTAACAATTATATTTCATCAATTCAAATGGTTACTACTTTTATCAATGAGAATCGTCTCTGAATTTATGAAGCAAATGCCACAATATTTGGTTTATTTTTTTCACATTCATTTTTTTTCCTTCGCCAATTTCTATTAAAGCCAATCTTCTGATTATTGTCAAGTATTTATGATGTCCAATAGCGCCATGGGTTCGTCAATCACGGCGCATGCGCCATTTTCCATCAGCTCTTTTAAAGGACGAAACCCCCAGAGCACCCCCACAGGAAACATCCCCGCTGAAACAGCTGTTTTCATATCAATGGCGGTATCTCCAAGATAAAGAAAGTGTGGTGGGGGTATCGACATTTTCTTGGCTGTTTCTAACGCTCCCTGTGGATTCGGCTTGCGGGGAACCGAATCGCGTTGTCCGAAAACAACATCAAAATCCCATGTCGACAGAAAAGTATTGACACAGTTTTGGGTAATGGCGTCCGGTTTATTCGACAAAACAGCAAGCCGTAAACCGTTTGCGGTCAATGTATCCAAAAGATGAGATATTCCATCATAAAGATCTGATTTAACATTATAATTTTGACTGTAATCCTCAATATATTCTTTGTAGCAGGCATCGATAATTTTATCATTGCGATATTTTTCAGGCAATGCCCGCTCGATAAGGATTCTTGAACCGTCGCCGACAAAATCCCTGATAGCAGAATACGGATGCGTCGGAAAGTTTTTATTCGACAGAACCCTGTTCACCGCATCTCCGATATCATCTAAGGTATCGATCAATGTCCCGTCAAGATCAAAAAGCACGGCCTCAAATATCATATGAATGTTGCGCCACTTCTCATGGCTCTTTTTATTTGTTTGTTTGCCGGCTTTTTGATAAGTATTCATAAACCCCCGGAAAGGAATCGCTCATGAAAGAATTCAGTATTGAAGAACTCGCCCGATACAACGGTGAAAACGGGAATCCCGCCTATGTCGCATATCGAGGCGAAGTTTACGATGTCAGTGACAGCAAACTCTGGCGCAACGGCATGCATATGAGACGTCATCATGCAGGAAGCGATCTGACAACCGATATCCAGGCCGCGCCCCACGAACCGGATATACTGGAAAGATATCCCAAAATCGGGATGGTCAAAAAAGAAGTCGCTGAACAACGACTGCCGGCAGCCCTTGCCGGATTGTTAACAAAATATCCCATGCTGCGACGTCATCCGCATCCGATGACGGTTCATTTCCCCATTGCCTTTGCATTTTCCCCCCCGGTATTTATCTTTCTCTATCTCATTACCGGCATTAAATCCTTTGAGATTACGTCATTTTACTGTCTGGCCGCCGGTATCATATTTACCGCCGTGGCCATTTCCACGGGCTTTTATACCTGGTGGCTGAATTATCTGGCCAAGCCGATGCGGGTATTGAAAAAGAAAATCCCCCTTGCAGTTGCCATGCTGATCATCGAAATCATCCTGTTTATGTGGCGGCTCAAGGTGCCGGATGTCCTTGATCCTGTCCGCGGCTCCGGTGTTATTTATCTGGTGCTGGTCTTCTCATTGCTGCCACTGATAACGCTGATCGGCTGGTACGGGGCATCCATAACGTTTCCGGTGGAAAAATAATGTCATTCGAGCATATGCTCCTCGGTTATGATATGGCCGGGTTTCAGCTCGGAATGCTTCATCAGTATGCGGGCGCAAGTGTTAAATCTGAGAATCGCCTCCTCGTTGCCGGCCGGCCGGCTTTTTAAAGCCTCTTCGTAAGCTTCCATGGCCTCTCGAAACCAGTGATACGCCAGTGCGTCCGATCCGGGTCCCCCGCGAGTCAAATGGGCCTTTGCCCGTCGTTCGTAAATGATTCCTGCATAATAGGATTTACAATATCCGTCGCAGACACGGTTGAGGAGTTCCTTCGCGTCGCTGAATGCCGGATTCAATTTCGTTTCGAATTGATCTGTGAGCGCAAGCAGCATGATGGTCAAAGCCTGCTGATTATCGGGTTCGGCCTCGAGGATATCCAGACAGATGCTTTCGGCTTCAAGGGGTTCTTTCAACAGCCGGTATTGCCTGGCCTTATCGAGGGCGGCGGGAATGGCTTGTTTGGAAAGGCTCTTGAGTTTTATATCCATGACGACTCCTTATTTTGAGAAAATAGGAGGATCAAAAAGATCGGCCGTCCATCTATCATCGGGCGCCCTCTTTCCTATTTTCTGTTTCCTCTTTCCTGCTCTTACCCTGTCCCGTCAAAGATTCCGCATACGGGGGACAACCGCGGTCTCGATGACAAACTAAATCTATGACCGATCAATACAAAGTCAAGCCTGCGCGTCGATGGTTCAGGTTTCGGTTTTTTCCTTTTCCCTGACCAGCCGTTTGATCTGGCCCAAGCATTTGGTCACCGGAATCCCTTTGGGGCACACATCCGTGCACCACCACATGGTCTTGCATCCCCAGATGCCGTCTTCGGAATCGATTTGTGCCAGACGACTTCCTGTGGCCGTATCCCGGGAGTCGAAAAGATAGCGAAAGGACCGCAACAGTGCTGCCGGACCCAAATAATCCGGATTAGCCCGGCTGATGGGACAGGCGGCAGTACATGAAGCGCATAGAATACATCTCAGGGCCGGTTCGAAAAAACGCTGGTTTTCCGCGTCCTGAAGCCACTCCCGATCGGGCGCATCGGCGTCGTTGATCAGGTAGGGCCTCACATGCCGGTGTTTTTCAAAAAACGGATTCATGTCGACAACCAGGTCCTTGACCACATTAAACAGCGGCAGGGGTTCAATAACGAAGTTGTTTGCCGTTTTAAAATCACGGATGAGTTTTTGACAGGCCAACTCGATACGCCCGTTAATCATCATGGCATCCGAACCGCAAATACCGTGCGCGCAGGAAAAGCGGTAGGCCAGGGTAGGATCCTGCTCCCAGCGGATGCGGTTGAGACAGTCCAGGATCTTGTCCGTAGGGGCAGTTTCCAGGCTGTATTCCTGGTAATGTCCCTGAGTATCGACATCCGGATCATATCGATAGATGATAAATGTACTTTTCATGTTAATATTTCCTCTCTTGGGGTTCGAAATCGGTGATTTTTACCGGCTTGGTGAGGAATTGCGGTGCCTTGAGTCCCGCATATCGAAACAGTGAATGGACCAGCCAGTGGTTGTCGTCTCGATTCGGGCAGTCTTCACGGAAATGGGCGCCCCGGCTCTCATCACGATTCAAAGCGCCCAGTGTAATCGCCTCGGCCAGATCCAGCATGTAGCCGACTTCCATGGCGTCCAACAAATCGCGATTGAAACAGCGGCCTTTGTCTTGAATGCTGATGTGTCGACAGCGCTCTTTGAGCAGGCGAAGCCGGTCCATAACCTTTAACAGCGTTTTCCCATGGCGAAAAACAGAAACATTGTCCATCATGATTTCCTGCATCTCGGTTCGAATGGCGCTGGAACGTTCCTGGCCGGTGTTGTCCATCAGAGCGGCGATCTGTTCAGCGGTCTCGGCAATCGGGTCCTCTCCGGACAAAGACGGCAACCCGATGGTGTGTATGTAGCGGCGAATGGATTGGCCGGCGCGGCGGCCGAAAACCAGTACATCGAGCAAAGAATTGCATCCCAAACGATTGGCGCCGTGAACGGACACGCATGCGCATTCGCCTGCGGCATACAGTCCGGAAATGGTTTGATCCTGATTATCGACCATGACCCGGCCATCCGTATCCGTAGCGATACCTCCCATCATATAATGACAGGTCGGCTGCACCGGAATGGGTTCTTCGGTCACATCCACACCCGCATAAGTGCGGGCAAATCCCGTAATCTCCGCCAGTTTGGTGGATATCACATCCTTTCCGAGATGGGTGAGATCTAGAAATACATAATCTTTCCCGTCGATCCCCTTCCCGGCTTGTATTTCCCTGAGAATACACCTTGAAACCATGTCACGGGGGGCCAGGTCTTTGATGGTCGGCGCGTAACGCTCCATGAAACGTTCTCCCTCGTTGTTGCGCAGAACCCCTCCTTCGCCCCGCACGGCCTCGCTGATCAGGATTCCCAGTTTGTAGATGCCCGTGGGATGAAACTGCACAAACTCCATGTCCTCCAGTGCAGCACCGGCGCGAAAAGCGATGGCCATTCCATCACCGGTAGAGGCAAAGGCATTGGAGGATGTCCGGTAAATCTTTCCGGCCCCTCCTGTCGCCAGAAGTACCGCCTTGGCGTGAAAATGATGAAGCGTACCGTTGGCCAGTTCATAGGCGGTAACACCGCAACACTGCCCGTTCTGAACCGTTAAATTCATGATTTGAAATTCGTTGAAAAAATCGATGCCTCGCTGCAGGCATTTTTCCCAGAGCGTATCCAGGATCACCCTGCCGGTGCGGTCAGCCGCATAACAGGCCCGCTTGATGGCCGCCTTGCCGAAATTACTGGTGTGGCCGCCGAATGCGCGCTGCGCAATCCTGCCTTCAGCGGTCCGGTTAAAGGGCACTCCCATGTGTTCGAGTTCGTAAATGGTCCGCGGTGCATCCCGGGCGAGAATCTCAACGGCATTCTGATCCGCCAGATAATCACTTCCTTTGACCGTGTCGAACATATGCCATTTCCAATGATCCTCCTCCTCGTTTCCAAGGGAGGCCCCGATCCCTCCCTGAGCGGCGCCCGAGTGTGAACGCGTTGCAAAAACTTTGCTGATGATGGCCGTGCGGGTGTCTTCTCCCAGCTCGATGGCCGCACGCAGCCCGGCCAGACCGGCTCCAACGATAACGACGTCGTACTGATGGTTCATGTTTCACCTCGTATGATTTTGCCTTCATCCCGCCATCCGGCAGGACCGGCCTGCTCCGCTGTATTGATATTACTTGAAATAAAAAGTGCGGAACGGGTTATGTGGTTGAGGTTGGAACGAACGAAAAATTTGTTTTGTGGTTGTGATCGGACAGTAAAAATCCTGACCCGGATGCATAGGCTTTGGTTATCCCCGAGGGGTGCCGTCTACTTTAACCGGCGGAAGCGGTTATCTTTGACTCCCCCATGGTGTGGCGTGTTATGCGTCTTCCAGATAGAAATAGATTATCGAAAGAAAGGGGAGTTGTCAATTATCTAATTTTCTTTTTCCTTTATCTTGCAGGAATATTAAAGATGATTAAGTTGATTATAGAAAATGTTGGAATTGCCTGAGTCCATGCATAAGGAGGGTTGAACCATGACAGAAAAAAAAATCACCAAACAGGAACAAAGCTGTATCGGCCAGTGC
>JBAUWG010000130.1:0-4022 GCA_049583675.1 Desulfobacterales bacterium
GCAGAGGAGCGGGTTTTTCTTCACTCGAATAATCCGTCCGAGTTCGGCAAGGCGATTATTAAAGCCCTGATCGATGGTCCCCCGACCGGGCTTATGAGGACGATTCCGGAGGGTTCCAAGCTTAAAGCGTTTTTTTTGACCGGGGATGGAACAGCGTATGTCGATCTGTCCGATGACGTTAAAGAGGGGCATCCCGGCGGGGTTAAATCCGAACTGTTTACCATATATTCGGTGGTCGACTCGCTGGTATTGAATATCTCTGAAATCCATGCCGTAAAATTTTTGATCAACGGGAAGGAGTCCATGACCTTAAATGGACATATTGACCTGCGTTTTCCATTTAAAGCCAACATGCTATTGATACGATGAAAAAAAAGGATGCCATTAAAAATATAAGAAACATCGGCATTATTGCCCACATCGATGCCGGGAAGACGACCGTAACAGAGCGGGTTTTGTACTATACCGGACGTTCCCATAAAATCGGTGAAGTTCATGACGGCGAAGCGATAATGGACTGGATGCCCGATGAACAGGAACGAGGTATCACCATTACTTCCGCCGTTACCACTTGTTACTGGAAAGGACGCGACATTCATATCATCGATACGCCGGGCCATGTCGATTTTACCATCGAAGTGGAACGCTCGTTAAGGGTGCTTGACGGCGCCGTTGGTGTTTTTTGCGCAGTCGGCGGTGTGGAACCTCAGTCGGAAACCGTATGGCGACAGGCCGACAAGTATCATGTCCCCAAAATCGCATTTATCAACAAGCTCGACAGGATTGGCGCGGATTTTTTGGGCGCGGTCGAAATGATGAGAAAAAAGCTAAACGCCAATCCGCTGATATTACAGTTGCCGGTCGGTTCTGAAGATGATTTCTCCGGGATTATTGACCTTATCGACATGAAACAGGTCATCTGGGAAGATGAGACACTGGGCGCAACATTTAAAAAAGAAGATATTCCTTCGAACCTGCTCGACACGGCAAAATCGTATCGTGAAAAATTGATTGAGACCGTCGCCGAAGTTGATGACAATATCATGGAGGATTATGTATCGGAAATCCCCATTACTCCGGAAAGTCTGCTCGCGGCCATCAGAACGGCCACCGTCAATTTGAAACTGGTACCGATTCTTTGCGGAAGTGCGCTCAAAAATAAGGGGGTACAGCCGCTTCTCGATGCCATCGTGGAATTTCTTCCCAGTCCCGAGGACATCCCCCCCATCAAAGGCGTCCACCCTGAAACAGGACAACCCGTCGATTGCCGGGCAAAGGATACCGACCCTCTTGCGGCGCTGATATTCAAAGTATCGATGATCGAAGGCCGCAAACTGTCTTATGTGCGAATTTACAGTGGGACAATGAATACCAAAGCGGATGTCTATAATCCTGCCCGCAAAGTCAACGAAAAAATTTCCCGGATCTTAAGAATGCATGCCAACAAGAGAGAACGCATCGATTCCGCCGGCGCCGGCAGTCTTGTCGGCGTTATTGGATTGAGAGAGTCCTCTACGGGAGAGACCCTTTGTTCCAAAGATCACCCTGTTTTATTGGAAAGGATAGACTTTTACGAACCGGTTATCTCCATAGCTGTAGAGCCTAAAACGCATGCCGACCAGGAAAAGCTCGATCAGGTCCTCGAGAAATTCATGGCTGAAGACCCAACGCTCAGACTTCAAAAGGATGAGGACACCGGACAAACCATTTTGTCCGGCATGGGGGAACTTCATCTCGAAGTGATCATCAGCCGAATGCTTCGGGAATTTAACACCAACGTCAATGTGGGAAAGCCCCAGGTCGTCTACCGGGAAACCATCGAAAAAGAAGGCGTTGCATCTGCAATATTCGACAAGGAAGTGGCAGGGAACCGGCATTATGCCGAAGTTGCGGTAAAACTGCTGCCCCTTAAACGCGGCTCCGAGAATCGGTTCAGGTCTGGAATTACTGATGAAACAATACCGGCAACCTTTATTCCCGCAATCAAAAAAGGCGTGATGGAAGCCCTGGAAAGCGGGGTTCTGATGGGGTATCCTGTTGTTGATGTGGAAGCGGTGCTGACCGCAGGGTCGTACAAGGACTCTTTAAGCACTGAACTGGCCTATACCGTCAGTGCGTCCATGGCGTGTAAAGCCGCCCTTGAAAACGGCGAACCGTTTCTCCTCGACCCGATCATGGATGTCAAAGTTTATGTTCCGGAGGCTTTCATAGGAGACGTCATCGGCGACCTTAATTCGCGAAATGGAAAAATCGAGTCCATTGAACACAAAATGGGTGCTCAGGAGATAAGGGTTGTCGTTCCATTGGCACGGATGTTCGGATACTCCACATCATTACGATCGGCGACGCAGGGCAGAGGAACGTTCACCATGCAATTTTCTCATTTTGACCGGTGCTGACGCATATCTTCAAAGTTCAGATTCCAATTTTGTTCCGTCTTTCTCTTTTCATCTTTTTTCTCTTTATTCTTTCTAAGTATTCTTAACGATTTTTCGATGTCGGCCCTTTTACCCGGATCGCTCATGGTTTCCAACGCCTTTTGAAAATGGAAGACGGCGGTTTTGAAGTCAGACTTGTTTTTGTAATACATCCCCAGGTAATAATGCGAAAAATCAGCTTTTCCCATCTTATAATACGTTTCTCCCAGCGCATAGAACGCTTGCGTATAATCCTGATGATTTTCGATGAGTTTTTCAAACGTTGCAACGGCATCCGTGAGATGCCCGAGTTCCACCTGAGTCCGGCCGAGATAATAGAGGGCCTCCGGGTCATTGGAAATGATGCTGGAAGCACCGTCTAGGATACTGAAGGCCTGCCGATAGTCTCCTTCCATAAAATAGAGACGGCCGATATCTTTTAACATATAGGGATCGAAGCCTTTTTGCGCCAATGCGGCCTTAAGTTGTTCCACGGCATCCTTTCGGTCGCCTTCTCTTTCCAGCACCAGGGCGTATCCGAAATGTCCCAAAGGATTATCGGGGTGTTTGTTAACCTCTGACTGAAACTTTTGCTGTGCCATCGCCTCATCCCCGTACAGGGCAACGAGCTGGGTATGCGCTCTGTCAAATGGATAGGGATCGACGGGCGTAATGGGTTTTTTGTGTTTTTCAAGCCAGGTGTCGATATACCCCATCCGTTCCTCTGATCCCGGATGAGTGGTCAAATAGGTCGGGATTTGATTCGAACCGAAGAATTCTTGGCTTCGCATTTTTTTCAGTGACGTGACCAATCCGATACCGTTATAACCGGCCCTTCGCAGTATGCCGAGTCCGATCTGATCCGCCTGCCGTTCGTCTTCACGGCTGAAAGCCAATGTAAGGGATTGACCGGCGGCCACAGATCCGAGCGTAAGGGCGTTGGCCGCCGCCGATGAGCCGCCGCCGAATCCAAGGAGTACACCGGCTGCAATACCGGCAAGTGTGGCGATGTTTACTTTTTTGGACATTTCTATTTTCTGGGAAATATGGCGACACAGGACATGCGAAATTTCATGGGCGAAGATACATGCCAGTTCTTCCTCGCTGTCCAAGGCTTGGAGCAAGCCGCTGTAAATAAAAATATGGCCTGCCGGTGTTGCAAAAGCATTATAGGTATCTTCCTTTATGACATAGAAATGGTAAGAGAAAGGTTGTGGCCCAAGGGTGGCAACGAGTTTTTGGCCCACATCGTTGACGTAATTGACAATCGCCGGGTCTTTGATAATTTCGTAGTGCGCTTCAATAATTTTCATAAAATCGTGAGACAGCTCTTCTTCCTGTTTCAGCGTAATCCCTGAGGCGCCTTTTGGGAAAATGATGCTGCATATCAGAATAAAAACCGTGCATCGCAAAACATATTTTCTGACAATTTTCATGAATACCTCGACAAGAAAGGGTCTCGATTTCCGGCAATGACAAAATCAAAACCGAAACTATAAATTCGAGCAAAAAAAATTTACGAAGGAACCCCTGCCTCCGAAGGGATTCACCTGTATAACGTTCATAACATCAAAAAATAATATTATTATTCAATCGGGCAATAGT